>NZ_JBKBVB010000011.1:0-51753 GCF_046289595.1 Pseudorhodoplanes sp. | reverse complement strand
TTCAGGAAGCCGTGACCGCTGCGAATGCAGGCGACACGATCATGGTGGCGCCCGGCACCTACACCGGCAACGTCATCATCAACAAGTCGCTCACGCTCCTCTCGACGGACGGCAGCGGAACCACGGTGATCGAAGGATCGGCGACCGGCGGCGGCCTGGGCACGATCATGATCACACCCGGCGTCAATAACGTCACAATCGGCGACGCGGGACAAGGATTCCACATCGTCGGCTACGACGTCGCGACGCACTCCATCGAGCACGCGGCAATCTACCTGCAGGGCGCGCATTCCGACATCACGATCCGCGGCAACAACGTCGAGGCGAATGGCGAAGCCGGCCTGCTGTCGGAATACAACGCGACGCTGTCGAATATCGTGGTCGACCAGAACGAGTTTTCCGGCGTCACCTTCTTTGACCCACCGAATGTGCGGGTCAATGGCGACACCGAGAATGCGCCGCGGCCGCTGGTCTTCCTGGGCACTAATGATGGCATCAATGGCATCGCCAACAACATTCAGTTCACCGACAATCTTGTGACCGGCACGGCCGGCGGCTTCACATCGGGCGGCGCACAGGCCGGCAACGTGTTGGTGAACATCGACGCAACCGACGCGGTGATCACCGGTAACACGTTTACCGGCTTCACCCATCAGGGCATGCCGCAACTGCGGGCGCGTGAAGAGAACCCGACCATAGAGAATAACGACTTCTCGAACGCAAATGGCGGCACGACCGGTCTGCTCGTTCTCGATGACGGCGTGCCTGGAACCGTCGCCAACAACGACGTGACAGGCGCAGTCATCGTTACCACGCCGGCAGGCACCGAAATGGGCTTTGGCTCCATCCAGGCAGCTGTGAATGCCGCACCTGCCGGCTCGACGCTCACGATTGCCCCAGGCATCTATACCGAGCAGGTCGTCATCACCAAGAATCTGACGCTGATCGGCGCGGGCGAGGATACCATTATCACGGCGCCCGCGGGCATCATCGATGCGATCAATGCCGGCGCCGGTTCTCGCGCCTCGATCATCACTGTGACCAACGGTGCGACCGTCACCATCCAGGATCTGCTGGTTGACGGTGAAGGTCGCGGCGACGAGCTCGAGGCCGGAGCCACCGACTTCCACGGCATCGCCTTCATCAATGCTGGCGGCACAGTCGACAATGTCACAGTCATCGGCATCCGCATGCCGCTCGACGTCAATGGCAATGTTTCCGGTATCCAGCAGGGCCGCGCCATCTACGCCAATAACGCCGACAGCGCATCGCGTTCGCTGGCCATTACCAACAGCACGGTCGAAGATTTCCAGAAAAACGCCATCGACCTTCGGGGCGCCGGTCTGGACGTCATCGTCTCCGGCAACACCATCACCGGCAACGGCGCAACCCCGACCACCGCGCAGAACGGCATCGTTCTGGGTGTGAGCGGAGAGGTCACCGGCAGCGTGACCGACAACATCATTTCCGAAATCGGCTACACCGGCCCGGCAAGTGCGGTTTCCTCGGGCATTCTCAGCTACGGTTCGGATGTCACTATCGCGGACAATACCCTGACCGCACCGACGCCCGATGTGGGCGAGACCCTGAAGGCCGCCGGCATCTACGTCCTCAATGATGACTCCGGTTCGGACGTCCAGGGCAACAGCATCGCCGGCTTTACCAGCGGCATCGTTTCCGACGGCGACGGCGGCCAGCCAATCCTGGACAACAACACCTTCTCGGGCAACGGCGCCAACCTGCAGGTCGTCAACCCGCAGGTCGCAGTCAACCTGGTGGGCACGGACGACGCAGACTCGCTGTCCGGCGGGGCCTTTAACGATACTATCACCGGCAATGGCGGCGACGACACGATCGACGGCAATGGCGGCGTCGATACGGTCGTTTACTCCGACATCCTGGACGCGAGCGATTTCTCCTATGGCGGTGGAACCTGGACCGTCACAACAGCCAGCCAGGGCACCGATACGCTAACCGACATCGAAATCGTTGACCACGGCGGCGCGAACAACATCCTGCTGGTCGGGGGCGGCGGCTTTGCCAGCATTCAGGCCGCGATCGACGCCGCGAGCGACGGCGACACGATCCTGATTGCCGAAGGCAGCTATGGCGCCTTCACCGTCAATGTCGACAATCTGACCATCGTGGCCGTCGGGGACGTCACCATCCAGGGCACGTTCCGCACCGACAATGCCATCACTGGCGAAACCAAGGACTTCTTCACCACCGCTGCGTCCTACTCGAATGCAGCCGGCGTTGGTGTGACCATTGCGGCCGACGGCCTCACGCTCGAAGGCATCACCATCAATAGCTTCTACCGCGGCGTCAGCTTCGGCGACGGCGTGGACAACACCCTCATCAAGAACGTCGATATCAGCGACGGCGTGGCGGGCTATTACAAGCAGCAAGAGGCTGATGTCAGCAACCTCACCATTCAGGGCGGCACAATCTCGCAGGTCTATCTCGGCACCGATTTCACAAAAACGCCGACCAGCGGCGACGGTTTGCTGACCGGTCTGACCATCGACGGGACGACATTCGAACACATCACCCAGAAGGGCATCTATATCGAGACCCTGACCAACGGTTTGATCACCGGCGTGGTGATGACCGACGTCGGCCAGTATGGCGGCGGCCCGGCCTTCGGCGCCGATGGCCTGCATGGCGGCGGTATCGACATCAATCTGAAATACGAAGAAGACTACCAGAACATCATCATCGAAGATTTCACGATGACGGATGTCGGCCTGTCCAACGGGCTTGGCACGCCGCACGGCAATGCCGCGGCCATCGCGGTGAAGGCGCGCGACGACGCGCCGAGCTACAGCAGCAATCCGGCGGAGTTCGACGGCGTTCTCATCATCCGTGACGGTACCATCAACGGGACGTCGACCGGCATCCGCGCCGGCGAGAACGGCAAGTCCGTCGCGGGTCCGGCCGTGGACATCCAGAATGTGACGATCACCAATGCGGCGCTGGTGGAAGTCGACAACGACACCCTGTCGAGCGTCACGTTCGGCGATGGCGCGGGCAACGACATCCATGTCGGAAACGTGGCTCTGACCGACGCAGTGACCTATGCCGACACGCTGCAGGCCAGCGACTTCTCCTATTCCGGCGGCACCTGGTCGGTGAATACCGCCACGGAAGGCGACGATACGCTGAGCGACATTGAGATCGTCGAGCATGGCGGCGCAGGCCGGTTCCTGCTGGTGGGCAATGGCGGCTTCGACACCATCCAGGCCGCGGTCAACGCGGCAGCATCCGGCGATACCATCATGGTGGCGCCGGGCGCCTATGCCGAGGCGGTGACGATCCCGGCCGGCAAGACCGGGCTTACCATCCTCGGCGCCAATTATGGCGTCGGCCATGACGGCAGCCGTGGCGCGGAATCCAGTCTCGACGGCGGCTTCATCGTCTTCGGGGACGGCGCAACCATTGACGGCTTTGAGATCACCGAGGGCACGCTGATTTTCGGCGAGACCGCGGGCGTCTATGTCCAGGCCGCAAATGTGACGATCACCAACTCGATCCTGGAACGCTCCGGCCCGGTGGATGGCGACGGCTCACGCGGCGTCATCAATGCGGTCGGCAATGGCGACGGGCTGACCGTCACCAACAACCAGATGAGCGGCTGGGCCACCGGCGTGTATGTGCAGGGCGCCGACAATGTCACGGTGTCAGGCAACGCGCTGACCGGCAATTATGTCGGCATGTCGGCCGACGCCTATCCGGGCGACAACGACAACCTGCAGGTCACCGACAACACCTTCGACAACGTGCTCGAAGACCTCGGCATCGGCGGGGTCGGGGGAACCTCCAACGGTTCGATCGACGGCAATTCCTTCACCAAGGGCATCTTCGATTACGACCCGGCGGACAACGACGCCCTGATCGGTGAAAACACCATCGACAAGCCGGTGGTCGTCACCGTGCCCGGCACCAGCACCCAGATGGGCTTCGACACCATCCAGGAGGCGATCGACGCGGCCCCAGCAGGGGCGGTGGTGACCATCGCGGCTGGGGTCTATCCTGAAAATCTCGTCATCACCAGGGGCATCACCCTGGTGGGCGTCGGCACCGTCACCATCGAACCGGCTGACGGCGAGCCGGTCACCATCAGCGGCGATCTCGGCGGTGACGATGTCACGCTGCAGAATCTCGACATCGTCGGCAATACCGGCGACTACGGCGTATATGTGGCCGACAACGCCAATGTCGGCACGTTGACGCTCACCGGGTCCAGCATCAGCGGCGCCGGCAGCTACGCGTTGTTCGTCCATAACGAGGACCTCAATACGACACCGAGCGCGGCCGAGGTGGTCGTCACCGATACCACCTTCGCCAATAACGGCTATGACGGTGCCACCGGTGCGGCGCATATCAAGCTGTTCGGCTTCACCGGCGATGCGACGATCCAGAACGTCACCATCGAAGGCGGCTCGGGCGGCTTTGCCCCGGCCAACCTCCCGAACCTGCCTGAATACGGCATCGAGATCACCGGCGTTCCGAATGTTCATCTCGCGACCGTGCCCCCGACCCCGCCGATGGGCCAGGTTTCGATCGACAATGTGACCATCACCGGTCAGTTCGAAAAGAACACCGTGGCGATCTGGAATTTCGGCGACATTGACGGCCTTTCGATCAATGGCCTCGATCTCTCCGACACCGAGACCAACTGGGGGCCCGTGTTCAACATCGACGGGGTTACCGCCGATTACGACGCGTCGGTCTTCGATATCGCTCTGCCGAGCGGTTCGATCGCGACCGAACTGCAGGGCGACAAGAACGCCCAGGACGACACCGATCAGACCATCACCGGCACCAGCGGCAACGACCGCATCATCGGCAAGACCGGAAACGACACCCTGATCGGCGGTGACGGCGACGACGAGCTGTTCGGGCACGACAAGGCGGGGGGCGCGGCGGCCGGCGATACCGGCAACGACACCCTGATCGGCGGCAAGGGTAACGATTATCTGGATGGCGGGGCCGGCATCGACACCGCGATCTATTCCGGCAACTGGTCGGACTACATCATCATCGATCACGGCGGCTATTTCACCATCGAAGACAAGCGGCCGGGAGAGGACGGCATCGACACGGTCTATAACGTCGAGTCTTTCGAGTTC
Organism: Pseudorhodoplanes sp.; assembly: GCF_046289595.1. Lineage (GTDB taxonomy): Bacteria > Pseudomonadota > Alphaproteobacteria > Rhizobiales > Xanthobacteraceae > Pseudorhodoplanes. The sequence continues at coordinate 46,621 of NZ_JBKBVB010000011.1, read as the reverse complement.
GCCAACGCCACGTATAGCGCAGCCAACCTTCTCAACGTCGCGCCGACCGATATCGACCTTATCGGCGGCAGCGTCGTCGAGAATGCAACCAACGGCACGGTGGTGGCCACATTGTCCACCGTCGACGTTAACGGGGGCGACACCGCGACCTACACGCTGCTTGACAATGCCGGGGGCCGTTTTGCCATCAGCGGCAACCAGATCGTGGTCGCGAACAGCGGGCTGCTCGACTTCGAGACGGCCACATCGCATTCCGTCACGGTGCAAGTGACGGATGCCGGCGGGTTGACCTACGAGGAGACCTTCGTCATCAGCGTCACCGATGCCAATGACGTCGCGCCAAACTTCACCAGCCCGGCCAGCTTCACCATCGCCGAGAACACAACGGCGGTGGGCACGGTGGCGGCCGACGATCTCGACACAGTCGGCGGTCCGATCACCTATGCGATCACGGGCGGCGCCGATGCGGCGCTGTTCACGATCAACCCAACCACAGGCGCCCTCTCCTTCATCACTGCGCCAGACTTCGAAGTGGCGTCGCAGTATCATGTCGAGGTGACGGCATCGGACGGACTTAACACCTCTGTCCAGGCCATCACGGTCAACGTCACCGACGAGAACGACAACGCGCCGGTGCTCCAGACCACGGTGTTCAGCGTTCCGGAAAACCAGACGCTGATCGGCAACCTGGTTGCGATCGACCCAGACCTGACGGGCGGTTCTATCAACTATTCCATCACCGGCGGTGCGGATGCATCGTTGTTTGCGATCAACAATATGACCGGGGCAATCTCGTTCCTGGCAGCGCAGGACTTCGAAGGAGCGTCTCAGCAATTCGAGGTGGAAATCACCGTCTCGGACGGCACCAACAGCTCCACCGAGACGGTGACGATCAATCTCACCGACGTCAACGACAATGCGCCGGTCATCACCAGCTCGGCAACCTTCACCGTTTCCGAAAACACGACGGCGGTGGGCACGGTGACGGCCAACGACGTCGACACCACGGGCGAACCGATCACCTATTCAATCACCGGCGGCGCCGATGCGGCGCTGTTCACGATCAACGAGACCACGGGCGCCCTCTCCTTCGTCGCAGCCCCCGACTTCGAGACCGGCCCGGCTTCCTATTCGGTCCAGGTCACGGCGTCCGATGGGGTCAACGCCTCCGTGCCGCAGACCATCACGGTCACCGTCACCGATGAGAACGATACCGCCCCGGCTTTCACCAGCCCGCCAACCTTCACCATCGCCGAGAACACCACGGCGGTCGGCACGGTCGTTGCCACGGATCTCGACACCGTTGGCGGCCCGATCACCTACTCGGTCAGCGGCGGCGCCGACGCGGCGTTGTTCACGATCAACCCAACCACAGGGGCCCTCTCCTTTATCGCCGCGCCGGACTTCGAGACCGACCCGCTAGCATACGAGGTAGAAATCACGGCATCCGACGGGGTTAACAGCTCCGTCCAAACCGTCACCGTCAACATCACTGACGTGAACGACAACGCGCCAGTCATTACCAGCCCGGCGACGTTCACGGTTGCGGAAAACACCACGGCCGTCGGCGTCGTAACATCGTCCGACATCGACACCGTCGGAACACCGAACTACGCGATCACGGGCGGCGCCGACGCGGCATTGTTCACGATAAACTCGGAAACCGGGGCGTTGTCCTTCGTCAACGCTCCCGACTTCGAGACCGGTCCGCTTCAATATGAAGTCGAGGTCACGGTATCGGACGGCGCGCAATCGTCGGCACAGACCATTACGGTGGACCTCACCGACGTCAACGACAATGCGCCGGTCATCACCAGCTCGGCAACCTTCACCGTTTCCGAAAACACGACGGCGGTGGGCACGGTGACGGCCAACGACGTCGACACCACGGGCGAACCGATCACCTATTCAATCACCGGCGGCGCCGATGCGGCGCTGTTCACGATCAACGAGACCACGGGCGCCCTCTCCTTCGTCGCAGCCCCCGACTTCGAGACCGGCCCGGCTTCCTATTCGGTCCAGGTCACGGCGTCCGATGGGGTCAACGCCTCCGTGCCGCAGACCATCACGGTCACCGTCACCGATGAGAACGATACCGCCCCGGCTTTCACCAGCCCGCCAACCTTCACCATCGCCGAGAACACCACGGCGGTCGGCACGGTCGTTGCCACGGATCTCGACACCGTTGGCGGCCCGATCACCTACTCGGTCAGCGGCGGCGCCGACGCGGCGTTGTTCACGATCAACCCAACCACAGGGGCCCTCGCCTTTATCGTCGCGCCGGACTTCGAAGCGGCTTCGCAGTACAATGTCGAGGTGACGGCGTCGGACGGAGTTAACACCTCGGTCCAGGCCATCACCGTCAATCTGACCGACGTGAACGATACCGCGCCGGTCATCGTGACCACCTCCCTGTCGGTGGCGGAAGGCTCGACCATCGTCGGCGCCGTGGTCGCAAACGACGCCGATACCGTCGGCGGCCCGATCACCTATGCGATAACGGGCGGCGCCAATCAGGCGCTGTTCACAATCAATGCGACGACCGGTGTGCTGTCGCTTGTCACGCCACAGGACTATGAACTGGGCACGACCAGCTTCGAAGTCGAGGTCACCGCATCCGACGGGGTCAACACGTCGGCGGCGCAGACCATCACCGTCAACCTCCTTGACGTTGGTCCGGGCACGCCCGTCGACGTCAATGGCGCAGTCAACCAGGTGGTCGAGGGCGCTGCCGCCGGTACCACAGTCGGCATCGACGTCGACGCCTCCGACGCCTGGCCGGTGCTGCCGGACAATGCGGTGTACTCGATCATCAGCGACACCTCAAACGGCGGCTTCCAGATCAATCCGACGACCGGCCTCGTGACGGTCGTTGACGGGACAAAGCTCGACTACGAGACGGCGACGCAGCACACCATTATCGTGCAGGCGCTCGACCGCATCGGCGGCAATGCTTCGACGGCGGCGTTCGTGATCAATCTGCTGGACGTGACCGGCAACACCATCACCGGCACGAACAAGGCGGATCTGATCACCGCGGTTTCGGGTCCTGGCGGCTCTACCGCATCCAACGTTGTCGCGACGTCAGAGGCGGATATCATCACCCCCGGCAAGGGCGTTGATTTTGTCGACGGCCTGGCCGGCGACGACATCATCCAGATCAACGGCAAGGACAATGCCGCGGATACGCTGCTGGGCAATGTCGGAACCGACACCATCCGGGTGCTGGGCACCAAAGGCGTGACCCTCAATGGGTTCGACACGGTGCTCAGTTCGATCGAGCGGTGGGAAGGCAACGGCGCCGGTATCATCGGTTCGAAAGGCAACGATGTCTTCGATTTCAGCAACCTCGACTTCGTCAGCAACATGGGAACGATCGACGGCGGCAACGGCAACGACGTCATCACCGGCACCCAGTTCGATGACGTGATCCGCGGTGGCAAGGGCGTCGACACCCTGAACGGCGGCGACGGCAACGACACCTTCCTGCTCAAGGGCAAGGACGATGCTGCCGACATCATCGACGGCGGCGCCGGAATCGATACAGTTCAAGTCTCCGGCTCGGTGACCCTCAACGGCTTCCACGCCGGCAATTCATCCATCGAGCAATGGTTGGGCACCGGCAAGGGCATCAAGGGATCGGCCGGGAACGATGTCTTCGACTTCTCCGCGCTCACATCCGTCGTCAATATGGGCATTGTCGATGCCGGTGCCGGCGATGACACCGTTATCGGCTCCAGCTTTGCCGACATCCTGCGCGGCGGCGTGGGCAACGACCGGCTCGACGGCGGCGCCGGAAACGACATCCTCACCGGCGGTGCAGGCAGCGACACCTTCGTCTACGCCACCGGCTACGGCCACGATACTGTCACCGACTACGCGGCCGGCCAGGACATTTTCGACCTGACCGGAACCGGCGTTGCGGATTTCGCTGCGCTGCAGATGACCGATACCGCCCAGGGCGTCGTCATAACCTTCGGCATCGACGACACGCTCACGATCAACAAGGCCACGATTGCCCTGTTGACCGCGAACCAGGGAGACTTCCTGTTCGCCTAAAACCGCAGAGCGGGATCCGGCTGCGCTGGCGCAAGGCTCACTTCGGCTAAACAAAGTCGAAGTGGGCCAGCGTCAGTTCGTGGACGTTCAACAGCGTTGCGATCAGCGTCGGCGACTGAGCGCCGGCACCGTCGGTATCCCAGAACAATTGCGAGCTGTCGGTATCGAAGAGAAACTGCCCGTGTCCGCTCGCGCTTGCCGCCACACCGGCGCCGACCTCGAGAAAATTCCAGAAGTCGATAGCGCTGATGCCAAACCCCGCCCTGTAAATCCGGATCAGATCGCCCTCGGTCGCGGAGAAATCCGTAATCACGTCCGCGCCGGAATTCGGGTCGGCGAAATAGAAAACGTCCGCTCCCGCGCCGCCCGTCAGAACATCGAAGCCTGCGCCGCCTTCGAGCAAATCGTTGCCTGCCCCGCCGTTTAGAATGTCGTCACCGGCGAGACCGTACAGCTTATTGTCTGACGCATCGCCGGTGATGACATCCGCAGCGTTCGATCCGATCACGTTTTCGATGCTGACATATGTGTCGCCCGCCGCATCTCCGAGGCGGCCGATGCCGCGCTCCAGATCCACATTCACGCCGCGCTTGCTGGTGACGTAGGACACGGTATCGTTGCCTTCGCCGCCGTCCAGCACGTCTGCCCCTGCGCCGCCGATCAGCACATCGTTGCCTGCATCGCCAAACAGAATGTCGTTCCGGGCGCCTCCGTCCAGCACATTGTTGCCTGCGTCACCCAGGAGATAATCGTCCCCTGCCGAGCCGATGAGGTTCTCTATACCAACCAGGACGTCACCCTCGGCATCGCCACCCTGCCCGCTGCCGGTCCGCAGATTGACGATAACGCCGACCTTCCCGGTCGCGTAGGATGCGGTATCGATGCCGTCTCCGCCGATCAGAATATCTGCACCGGCGCCGCCGATCAGCATGTCGTTCCCCGCACCGCCGTCAAGCACATTGGCCAGCGCGTTGCCGGTCAGAATGTCGTCGAATGCGGAGCCTACGATGTTCTCAAAGTCGGAGATCGTATCGATCCCCGCACCACCGGTGTTTTGCGGCTTGGTAAGGGAGAGACTTACAACGATCCCGGACATCGCATCGTCATAGAGAACGGTGTCGTTCCCGGCCCCGCCGATCAGGACGTCGTTGCCCATTCCGCCGGAAATCACATCGTCTCCGTCGCCACCCTCGATCCGGTTGTTGCCATCGTCACCGATCAGGATGTCATTGAAGCTGGATCCGATCAGATTCTCGATGCTGATGAGTCTGTCGCCATCGGAAGCGGTTCCCAGCACCAGGTTGACCGTTACGCCCCCGGCCGCGCCGAAATAGGAAGCGGTGTCGATCCCCATGCCGCCGTCCAGAAGATCGGCGCCGGCGCCACCGATCAGAAGGTCATTGCCTGCGAGACCGTATAGCTCGTTTTCGCCATCGTCTCCGATCAGCGTATCAGCGGCATTGGTCCCAATGACATTCTCGATATCGAAGAACGTATCGCCTTGCGCATCGCGGCCCGATCCTGTTCCGCGGGCGAGATCGATGAAGACGCCGGACCGGCTCGTCGCGTAGGAAACGGTATCGCGGCCCGGCCCTCCGATGAGAATATCGGCTCCGGGCCCGCCGATCAGCACGTCGTTACCCGCGCCGCCGGAAAGAATGTCGTTACCGCCCCCGCCGTTCAACACATTGTCGCTGTCATCGCCGGTGATGGTGTCGGCTGCATTCGTGCCAATGACATTCTCGATGCCTTCGAATGTGTCCCCCTCGGCCTCGCCGCCGGAGGCGAAGCCGGCGCCAAGGTCCACGACAACGCCAACCTTGCTCAGCGCATAGGAGACCGTATCGATTCCGGCTCCGCCGATGAAATGGTCGGCGCCGCCGCCGCCGAACAGCAGATCGTCGCCGTCCCCGCCGTCCAGGACGTTGTCTGACGCATCGCCGGTCAGAACATCGTTGAATGAGGAGCCGGTCAGATTCTCAAAGCCGGAGATCCTATCCAGGCCCGCGCCACCGGTCTGCTGCGCCAACTTGGCTGCCAGGCTCACCGTGACGCCGGACACAGCACTGGCATAGCTCAGCGTATCTATGCCCGCCCCCCCTGTCAGCACATCATTTCCAGCCCCGCCGTCGATCGTATCGTTTCCGTCGCCGCCATCGATGGCGTCGTTTCCGGCGCCGCCAATCAGAATGTCCGCACCGCGGCCGCCAAAGAAACGCACGTCGGCGTCACTTGCGATGACCTCGCTATCCGCATCGCCCGTAATCACGGTGCGCACATAGGTCCCCGCCGCAATCGCGATCGGGCTGTCGCCCAGCCATCCCGTGCCGCTCCGCAAATCGAGCAGCATCGAACCGGTGACCGCGGACGCAAAGATTGTTGCCGGGCCTTTTTGGTAGTCGAGTAACGATCTTTCCTCGGTCCAGTACTTGCCGAATTCATCTGTATAGAAGAACACCGACTGATCTTCGACCGACGAACCAAAGGCAGTCAGAGAAAGGTTGCTCAAACTTCCGACATCGCTCGCCGACGCGCTGGAGATCCGGATCGTCCATGTCCCGGCTGCGCTTTCGCCCTGGAACGCTCGCGACATCAGCTGCCAGCCGCTGGAAATTACCGCGCCCTCCAGTCCGTTCTGGTCCAGCAGGCGCGAAACCGTTCCGCTTGGCGAGATCAGATCGATGGTGAGATTACGGCTGGCACTGAATTTAAGGTCGGTCAGGTTCAGAACCATCGCTTCAATGGTCTGGTTGAGGCCGATCTCGATCTGGATATCGGTGGTCTTTGCCTGTCCGACATTCCAGGAGCCCGATGTTGTCCCCGTGGCGCTAAGCTCGTTGGCGCTGACGGCGGGCGCCGAAAATGCCTTAAACCAGTCTTCTGCGAGCAGAACAGCCGCATAGGCGTCGGCCATGCCGAAACCGTAATCGTTTGAGAAGTGCAGACCGCCGCCGTTCCAGTTTCCAGCTGCATTGAAGATCCACGCCGAGGCCTCATAGCGATAAGTTCCGGCGCCGATCTCCGAGCCGGTATGGGTTGCCGAAATCGCCAGAATCTTCTGCACATCCCGCCAGCCGAGGCCGGGATTGGCTTCAAGCATCGTGGCCTGAATTCCGGCAATCTGCGGCGTCGCCGCAGACGTTCCGCCGAAGGTCGAGGTGTAGTCGTCCTCCGAGTAGCCAAGCAAACCGGTTACGTCCGTCGTGGTGATGCCCGTATAGGTATCGCTCGAAGGCGCCACGACCAGAATCGATGCGCCGGGATTCGAATAGTAGGCGACGCTCCCGAGATGATCCGTCGCGCCGACAACCACGACGTGACGGTCAATCGTCAGTCCGTTCGTCTCCGTGCTCAGTCCGAGCTGTCGATAATTTCCCGCCGCAACATTTGCGATGGTGCCGAGCTTGCCGCGCCCCAGGTCGGCTGCCATCGTGAATCCGGCAAGTGCCGCGGCATATTCCGCAATGAGCGGATTGGCAGCAAATGCGCCGGTAAAGCTCCACGAATGATTGGTAATGTGGAAAAGTGTTTGCTGCTTCAGAACGTTCCAGACATAGGACGCGTCGCGCTGCGCATCATCGAAGATGTTGATCGGCGAAATCTTGGCTTCATGAGCGATGCCAACCACGCCCTCGCCGTTGCGGGCAGCAGCGATAATTCCCGCTACGCTCGTGGCATGTTCGTCGCCCTTCTCCGATATAAGCGTTGCATTTCCGCCCTTGATCTTCTTATTCAAGATCACATTGCTAGACAGGTCTGCATGACCGACATCCATGGCGGTGTCGTACACGCCGATCGATACGCCTTTTCCGCTGTAGCCCAACGTCCAGACGGGGGCCACATTGATGTTGACCATACCGGCGCTCGCATTTGCCCGACCGAACAGATTTTCCTGTTCGCCGAACAACGGGTCTGCAGGCAGATCTGCAGGGTTAACGGCCGATGATTCGAGCCAGATCCCCTGCGTGCTGATCGATAACGCCGCAAGATCGAATAACTTGTCGGAGCTCTCCGACGACTTCGAACGCTTTGACATGACCGCCCCCGGCCTTTTTTGTTGGAGCGGTCATCGCACGCGAAGCTTGATATAGAGGTTACGCAGGTCGTGATTGAAATTTTGCGATGAATCGGCGGCTAAGCAGCTCGATAAAATTTTCGATAATCGAGACACCGTCTGGACGAACGCATCGCACTCAGCGTGCTTCGCCCGCCTCCGCCGAAAGCACGTGCTTCAGAATGCGACTGTTAAGAAGGCGACTCTGCTTCAAGCAACTCAGCCGCAAGCAAGGCCGTGTGCGGCAATGTTCAACGAAGCATGCCGAACGCAAGCAGGCGCCGTTCGCTACGCGCCATGTAAAGGCCGCGCTAACCCTGAGACTTCGTCAAACCGCTTTGGCTGTCGCGAGCCGAGCCTTCGTCGTTTGGCGCTGCAGGAACGTAGGCCATACGAAGTGGAGTTCGATGAGCGGGCGACAGATCATGTTGACATGGGAGGGTCTCATTCCCCACAGGACGGCCCCATTGTCGCACTGGGCCTTCCGCCCTAAATGGTCGTGGTGAGGGCAGCCGGAGACCGCCACGATGACCGAATTGTCGATTGAAGAACTCGACCGCCGCATTGCGATCGTTCGCGACAACCTCCGGCAATTAATCGAGCAAGCCGCTGCGCGATCCGGCGCCGCCGACGAGGCGCTGGCGTCCGAGCGGATTTCCCAGCAGAGCGAGGAGCTTGAGCGCCTCACCAAGGAGCGTGACGCGTTGCTGGCCGCCAGGAAAGGCACGGCCTGAAGCCAGGCAGACAGGGTCTCCTCGCCTTCCTCACACCAATTCACGATAGTTCGCCCGCACCCACCCCATATTCCGCACGGACTTTTTGTGGTATTGAGGTCGCGTGAAGTCCGTACCAGCCGGCACCCTGGAGGGTCAGATGCTTGCGGATCGCTTCGAACGGCTTAACACGCCTGTAAAAGTCGCCATTTCAGTCGGCATCGTAGCCTTGTGCGCCTGGGTTGTGTGGTCCGGCGCAAAAGATCTCGGCTACCTGATGTAACTGAGATTTCCATCGGGACGGTTTGGATTCCTGTTGAGGGCTTCCGCTCTTGGCGCCAGCGCCTGAGCGGATCGGTGCTTGCGCCCGCGTTGCTGGAGGCGAGCGGACATTGGGCGCGCACTGCGGTCATGCCGACCTTGACATTCGCTGGCTTACAGCTTCAGCCAATAGGCATTGGCAGCCATGTCGAAGGTATCCGTGGCGACGAAACCGTCCTGCGCGTCCTTTTCCGCTTTCGCAATCGCGAAAACAGCCGATCCGGCCGAAACGCAGCCGTGCCGGGTTAGCGTCTGGCCGACTCCGCCGACCGATTGAAGCTGCACGACCCAGTGCGCCCGATATTCGCTGTCGGTGCGCTTCAGCTTGTGAATTTCGAAGATGATAATCGACGGATTCGGGGCTCTGGTCTCCGCCTGGGACACGACCACGATACCCTGCCCGCTCCGCTCCAGATCGCAGCTCGCCTCACGTCCCAGAGTTCTGTAGCGCTTCACAGCGCGCTCCACATTCCCCAATTCCGCTTCAGTCCAGGGCAAATAGTCCGCCAAAACCGCCTCTCACGCATTCTTTCAAACTGTTACGACGCGCCGCGCAGTGGTTGCAGCGCAACGCAATACGACATGGCCGGCACTTGCGCGGCCTTTCCACGCCAACTTGCATTTTCATCAAGTCGCGGGAGTCTTTTCGGTTGCGTCGTGAAGTTGCCATGAACGAAGAATACACATCTCCGCGTGGGAGGAGGGGTAACGAGAGGAGGACCGTCATGAGATTATCTTCCGGCGATCCGGCCCGCGTCGCTTACCCTGTATTTCGTCGGCCGATCTGTCCGTCGTGCGGTGACCCGCTGTTTGCGGCCGCCGCTACGGAATTTCTGGGGCATGGCAAGATCACAAATATCTGGGCCTGCGATACCTGCGAATACGAGTTCCGAACGGCCCACGCAGTCCCGAACGAAAACTGACATATCGCTTCATTAAACAATTTCAGGCTCGCCGCATCAACGGCGAGCCTCTTGTTTTGCAGCGGCGCTCGGCAACCGCAAGGAAATCCGAAATCGCCCCGTGAAATGTCAGTAGCCGTAGAGCCGTGCCGGATTGTCGACGAGCAGCTTCTTCTGAAGCACAGCATCGGGCGCGATCTGCGGCAACAGATCGACAAGGTCCGCCTCGTCTGCCTCATGGGTGGAATTGGGGTGCGGGAAATCCGTGCCCCAGAGCACGCGGTCCGGCGAAGCTTCCACGATCCTGCGTGCGATCGGGATCGCCTTGTCGTAGGGCGGCATGTCGATCCGCTCCGAGCCCGAGACCTTGATCCAGCAGCGGTCGAGCTTGGCGAGATCGAGCAGGGCTGCGAGCGGCGCCTGGTCGACGCCGTCCTTTGCCGGAACCCGACCCATATGGTCGATGATGAAGGGGAGCGTCAGCGAACGCATCATGTCCGAGAGCGGCACGATGTCCGGCGCATCGACATGCAGAACCACATGCCAGCCAAGTGGCTTGATACGGCGCAGGATGTTGGTGAACACCGCCATGTCCGGCGAGCCGCCCAGATGCTTGACGAAATTGAACCGCGCACCGCGCACCCCGGCGCGATGCATCATCGGAATATCGGCGCCCGGCGTGTTCTCGTCGAGGATGGCGACGCCGCGATAGACCGAAGGCTGCCAGGCGAGCGCATCCAGCATCGCCCGGTTGTCGCTGCCGTGGCAGCTCGCCTGCACGATCACCGCCCGTGTGACGCCGAGATGATCGTGCAGCGCCTTCAGCGTTTCTTTTGGCGCATCCTCCGGCGTGTAGCGCCGGTTCGGCGCATACGGGAAAACGTCGCCGGGACCGAACACATGGCAATGCGCGTCGCAGGCATCCGGCGGAAGCTGAAACGAAGGCTTCCGCCGCGTCGCAAAATCGATACCCGTCATTATCGCTTCTCGATGCCGGCCTTGTCGATGACGGCCGTCCACTTGGCGATGTCGTCCTTCAGCCGCGCCTGGATTTCTTCCGGCGTCGAGCCGCGCGCGTCGATGCCGAGCTCGAGCGCCTTCTTCTTGACCTCGGGATCGGCCAGCACCTCATTCAGCGCCTTGTTCAGGGTGGCGATCACGTCGGGCGGCGTGCCGGCTGGTGCAAAAATCGCGTTCCACGAAGTGACCTCCCATTTCGGCTCGCCCGCTTCCCTTGCGGTCGGGGCATCGGGGAGATAGGCGCCGCGCTGCGTTCCCGAAATCGCGACCGGGATAAATTTTTTCGCAGCGAGGCCGCCGCGCAGGGCGGCGTAGAATTCCGCCGCCATCTGCACGTCGTCACGCTCCAGCCCGATCAGCACCTCGCCGGAGGTCTTGAACGGCACGATCACGAAATCCAGCCCCGATACTGACTTGAACAGCTCGGCGCCGAGATTCTGGCTCGAGCCCGCAGCGATGGTGCCGACATTGAGCTTGCCGGGTTTTTCCTTGGCAGCTTTGACGAAGTCGCCGAGCGTCTTGTATGGCCCGTTGGCATTTGTGACGAGGATCAGGTCGAAATAGCCCATGGCCGAGACCGGCGCGAAATCCTTCAGCGGATCGAACGGCAGGCTCTTGAACAAGCCGACGCTGACCGCGGTGCCGTTGGTCAGCACCGCGAGCGTGTAACCGTCGGCCGGCGAGCCCAGCACTGCGCGCGCGGCGGCAATGCCGCCGGCGCCCGGATTGTTCTCGACCACAAAACGCTGTCCGAGTTTCTCGCCCAGCTTGTCGGCGACCAGGCGCGTGGTGATGTCGGCAACGCCACCCGCCCCGAACGGCAGCACGATCCTGACCGGCTTGTCCGGATACTTGCCCTGGGCGACAGCCGGACCGGCCGCGAAGGTCAGAGCCGCGGCGCAGGCTGCGGCGATCATGGTTGCGGGTCGAAACATCGGTCGTCCTCCCTGAAGATGTCCTTGATAAAATCCTTGGCGATTTCGGCGCACCAAACCGGTTTCGGCAGAACAATTCAAGGGCAATAGGCTAGCGGGGCGGTATATCGCCCGCCGCCCAGCCCCGCTTCACCCGCTCCCGATACTCGGCGAAAGTCCCGGCAGCGATCGCCTCACGCGCCCCGTGCATCAGCGTCTGGTAATAGGCCAGGTTGATCTGGGTCAGCAGCATGGCGCCGAGCGTCTCGTTCGCCTTGACGAGATGGTGCAAATAGGCCCGCGAATAGATCCGCGCCACAGGGTCCGGGCTGCGCTCGTCGAGCGGCCGCGGGTCGTCGGCATGGCGGGCATTCCTCAGGTTGACCGGCCCGTGCCGGGTGAAGGCGAGGCCGTGGCGGCCGTTGCGGGTGGGCATCACGCAGTCGAACATGTCGATGCCGCGCCAGACCGCCTCGATCAGATCGTCGGGCGTGCCGACCCCCATCAGATAGCGCGGCCGATCGGTCGGCAATGCCGGGGCGACGAGGTCGATCATTGACAGCATCACCGCCTGCGGCTCGCCGACCGCAAGCCCACCGATGGCATAGCCCTGGAAGTCCATCGCCACCAGCGCCCGCGCGCTCTCCACCCTCAGATCCGGATCGTCGCCGCCCTGCACGATGCCGTAGAGCGCATAGCCGGGCTTCGCGCCTTCGAAGGCGCGCTTCGATCGCTCCGCCCAGCGCAGCGACAGCTGCATGGCGCGCGCGATCTCCTCGCGCTTGGCCGGCAGGCGCAGGCATTCGTCGAGCTGCATCGAGATGTCCGAGCCCAGGAGCCGCTGAATCTCGATCGCACGTTCGGGCGAGAGTTCGTACATCGCCCCATCGAGATGCGAGCGGAAGGTGACCGCGTGCTCGTCGAGCTTGCGCAGCTGTGACAGCGACATTACCTGGAAGCCGCCGGAATCGGTGAGGATCGGCTTGTGCCAGTTCATGAATCGGTGAAGGCCGCCAAGTGCCGCCACCCGTTCGGCGCCCGGCCGCAGCATCAGGTGATAGGTGTTCGCAAGCAGGATGTCGGCCCCGGTGCGGGCGACATCGTCGGTTGTCACCGCCTTCACGGTCGCCTGGGTGCCAACCGGCATGAAAGCAGGCGTCGCGATCCGGCCATGCGCGGTTTCGATCTCGCCCGCGCGGGCCGCGCCGTCGGTCGCGATCAGGTGGAAGGAAAACGGCTTGGTCATCGGGCGGGGTGTAACAGGCAGGCGTCGCCGTAGGAATAGAACCGATAGCCCGTCGCGATCGCATGCGCATAGGCGCGCTGCATGACGTCGAGCCCGGCAAATGCCGAGACCAGCATGAACAGGGTCGAGCGCGGCAGGTGGAAATTGGTCATCAGGAGATCGGTGGCGCGGAAGCGATAGCCCGGGGTGATGAAAATGTCGGTGTCGCCGCAGAATGGAAGTACGCGGCCCGTCTCGTCCGCCGCGCTTTCAAGAAGCCGCAAGGCCGTGGTCCCAACCGGGACGATCCGTCCGCCCCGCGCCCGCACGTCATTCAAAGCCGCCGCCGTCGCCTGGTCGATCTCGCCCCATTCGGCATGCATTTTGTGGCCGGCCGTATCCTCCGCCTTGACCGGCAGGAAGGTGCCGGCGCCGACATGCAGCGTTACTTTATGCAGCGCTATACCTGTGTCCACGAGACGTGCCACGAGATCGGGTGTGAAGTGCAACGCGGCGGTCGGGGCCGCGACCGAGCCCTCCTCGTCCGCAAACATGGTCTGGTAGTCGGCCGCGTCGCGTTCGTCGGCCTTGCGCTTGCCGGCGATATAGGGCGGGAGCGGCATCTCCCCACGTTCGGCGATCGCCTGATCCAGCACGGCGCCGTGGAAGGCGAAGGCGAGCGTCACTTCCCCTGCCTCGCCCTTGTGCTCCACCGTCGCATCGAGCTGGCCGAGAAAACAGACCTTGCCCTCGTCGCCGAAGCGGACGACGTCGCCCTGCTGCAGCCGCTTGGCCGGTTTGACGAAGGCCAACCAGCGCGAGCCGTCGAGACGCTTGTGTAAAGTCGCCTCGATCTTCGGTTCCTCGCCGCGGCCGATGCGCCGGCCGGACAGACGCGCCGGAATGACCTTGGTGTCGTTGACGACCAGCGCATCGCCGATCCGAAGCAGCTCCGGAAGGTCGCGTACCACGCGATCCTCGGTCTGCGGCGTCTCTTTGGGCCGCACCACCATCAGCCGCGCGGCATCGCGCGGCGATGCGGGCCGCAGCGCAATGCGCTCCGGCGGCAGATCGAAATCGAAGAGGTCCGTACGCATCGGTGCAACACCGTCATGCCCGCGCTTGTCGCGGACCTCCACGTCTTGACAAGAGCGCAACGATTGAGACGTGGATGGCCGGGACCGGCCGGGCCATGACGACGCGGCAAAAGCGAATGGTCACGCATCCGCCGCGATCGTCGCCTTGATGATCTTGTCGGGATCGCGCACCGGCTCGCCGCGCTTGATCTTGTCGACATTCTCCATGCCGGAGATCACCTTGCCCCACGCGGTATATTGCCGGTCAAGGAAGGTCGCATCGTCGAAGCAAATGAAGAACTGGCTGTCCCCGGAATCCGGGTTCTGCGCGCGCGCCATCGACACCACGCCGCGCACATGCGGCTCCGAATTGAACTCGGCCTTCAGCTTCTTGCCTGAGCCGCCGGTGCCGGTGCCCTGCGGGCAGCCGGTCTGCGCCATGAAACCGTCGATCACGCGATGGAAGACGATGCCGTCATAGAAGCCCTCGCGGACCAGTTCCTTGATCCGCGCCACATGGTTGGGCGCAAGATCGGGGCGCATCTCGATGATCACCTCGCCCTTGGTGGTCTCGAGCTTCAGCGTGTTTTCCGGATCGGCCATGTCTCTGTTCTCCTGTTTCTTGACTGTTTGCTTCTTGCCTATTTCTTGTCGGCCTGCACATAGGCGCGCGTGATCCGGTCGGGATCGCGCACCGGCTCGCCTTTCTTGATCTTGTCGACATTGTCCATCCCGGACACCACTTCGCCGACGACGGTATATTGCCCGTTCAGGTGCGGCGCGTCGGCATAAGTGATGAAGAACTGGCAATTGGCGGAATCGACGCTGTGGCCGCCGCGTGCCATGCCGACAATGCCGCGGCGGAACGGCACCTGTGAAAATTCCTGCTTGAGGTCGGGATATTTCGACTTGCCCCGCCCGTCGCCGCGGTCGCCGTCGCCGGTCTGCGCCATGAAGCCCGCGATCACCCGATGGAACGGCGCGTTATCGTAAAAGCCGTCGCGCGCCAGTTGCTTCAGCCGGGCGGCATGTTGCGGCGCGATGTCATTACGTAGCCGGATCACCACCGGACCTTGCGTGGTTTCCAGCACCAGGGTGTTCTGCGGATCGGATTGGGACAGCGCCGGCCCGGCCCATACCAGCGCAGCCAACAGCACGGCAAAAATGCGGATCATGAGAGCTCCCGGAAAGTGTCGGACGGGTCAGGATGTGAACTTGGCCTTGAGCCTTGCGGCGACTGGTGGCGGGACGAAATGCGACACGTCGCCTCCCATTTTGGCGATCTGCCGCACCAGTGTGGCGGTGATCGGGCGCACGTTGGGGGATGCCGGCAGGAACACGGTCTGGATCTCAGGCACCATGGCGCCGTTCATGCCCGCCATCTGCATCTCATAATCGAGATCGGTGCCGTCCCGCAGGCCGCGGATCAGGAGCGTCGCGCCTTCACGTTGTGCTGCACGCACCACCAGATCGTCAAAGGTCAGACAGCCGATCTCGCAGCCGGTCTCTCGCGCCACCGGCCGGCAGACCTCGGCCAGCATCTCCATGCGCTCCTGCGCAGAGAAAATCGGGGTCTTGCCTGGATGAATGCCGAGCGCCAGCACCAGCCGGTCGGCCAGGCGCGCCGCCTGGCGCACGATGTCCAGATGACCGTTGGTCGGCGGATCGAACGAACCGGCATAAAGGGCTATTCGCGGCATGGCGTCCCGATCGGAGTTTCCGGCCGTCTTTCACGGCCCAAATCGAGAGAGTTTTCGGAAAAAACCCCCACGAGAATCAACGCGTTGCTAGCAATCCTGAAACAGAAACCGAGCCCCGCACAGTCGATTTAGCCGGACTTAAGCCGTGGGTCACTAGCCGTTGCCGGCCGGGAGGGCAAGCCAACGCCGAAGACGCGGCTGGCGTTCCCGAACTGTCACATTTTCGCGAGGGGCGAACCAAAGCCGTCCCTTGGGAGTCATTGGCGCACAGGAAGGAGGGTGTCGTGTCGAGCACGGCGGCAGGAATTGCCTGGACCAGAAGTATCTATGCGATCGCGAGCGCAGCCGTCCTTGCGGCTTCGATGATGGTGGCGATCCCGGCGTTGGTGAATGCCAGCGCTCCCACCTCGGGCGCGAAATCCGACCTTGCCGATTTCGCCGATTGCGAGCTGCGCAGCTGGCCGTATTACGCCCGTGTCTGCGTGCGCGACGAGACCCGCAATGCAGGACGTGCGGTGAATGTCCGGATCGTCGCCCTGGACCGCATCCCCCAAACCAAGATCGAGGCTGCCTCCGGCCCTGCCCCGGTCCGGCTCAGCCGCGAAGCGCTGATCGAGGCGGCGTCGATCCCGCCGTCCCATTTGGTCGCACCGTCAAGCTGGATGATGTCGTATGACGAGGCCAAGCTGAAACTCGCGGCGGGCGATTTCATCCGCCGCACGGTGCGTTAAGACAAACGTCCGGGCAAGCCACATTTTTCGCTGCTGCGCTCCGAACAGGCGCCGTGTGACATTCTTCAGTGGGCCCCCTGCAAGGCAACCCCCGATCGGGTTTGCGCTCGCGGCTTAGCCAAGAAACGGCAATTCCACGAACAGGTGGAAGCCGTTCAGCGAAAGCAGTGCGCCCGCGATTCCCAGCGCACCGCCGACAAAACTGAGCCAGACGATATCCGCGACGATGGCGACCGAGATCAGCACGATGGCGATCTGGAGCAGCGCTTCGGCATAGTCGAAATACGGATCCTGTTTCAGCGCATGATCGCGCTTGGCCTCGTATTCCCGCGCCCGCTGGATCAGCTCCTTCTTGCCTTCGCGGGTCTCGGGCTCGGATTCGTAGCGCGCCACCGTCTTGCGGTAGGCTTCCGCCTTCTTTTTCAGCTCGGCTTGGAGCTCGGGCGAGAGTGCAGGATCGTTCTGAGCGAGGCGCAACTCGAGTTCGTCCGCCGCCAGCGCAAACGACGTCTGCCGCATGTTCTTGGCCTGGAAGAAACTCCAGAAATTCGACGCCAGGATGTTGTTGTTCACCGCCTCCTTGCCGGCGTTCGATCCGCCGAGGCTCGTGATCGCAAGAATCATCGCGAAGATCGCGATGATGATTGCCGCGCGCTGCTTGAACGTATCGCGCGTCTTTTCCTGATCCATCAGTTCGGCAGCTTCGTCGGCCTTCATGGCGTCCACCCGGTTGTGCCGCGGCGCAGGATGCACCACGGTGATGACAGAAATTTCGCTGAATGTGTGACGTGCGGGCTCGCGCGCCCGCGATGCGACCCGCTGGACCGTTACGACCCGTTGGCGACGTCTTCGCCTTCTTCGGAGAGCCGCTCGACCGACACCACGCGCTCGTCCTCGGCGGTATCGAACACGATCACGCCCTGCGAGGACCGGCTGACGATGCGAATGCCTTCGACCTTGGTGCGGATGAGCTGGCCGCGGTCGGTGACCAGCATGATCTGGTCGGATTCCTCCACAGGGAAGGACGCGACCAACCTGCCGGTCTTCTTGCGGATGGTCTTGGCGCCCTTCTTGCCCTCGAGGATGCCCATCGCGACGATGCCCTTGCCGCCGCGATTGGTGATCCGGTACTCGTAAGACGAGGTGCGCTTGCCCATGCCCTTTTCCGTAATGGTCAGCACGAACTGCTCGGCCGCAGACATCTCGACATAGCGTTTTTCGCCGAGTTCGATGGCGTCGGCCGACGCCTCCTCGGCATCCCCCTCTTCGTCCGCGTCCGCCGCATCCGCCTCGTCGCCGCGCCGCACTGCATTGGCGCGCTTCAGATAGGCGGCGCGCTCTTCGGCGGTGGCATCGACATGGCGAAGGATCGTCATCGAGATGATGCGGTCGCCTTCCTCCAGCGAGATCCCGCGCACGCCCATGGACGAGCGTCCGGCGAAGACGCGAACGTCCGGAACCGCAAAGCGGATGCATTGGCCGTTCGCGGCCGTCAGCAGCACGTCGTCCTTTTCGGTGCAGATCTGCACATCGACAATGCCCTCGCCCTCGGCGAGTTTCATCGCGATAATGCCGGACGGACGGACATCTGCGAAGTCGGACAGCTTGTTGCGCCGGACCGTGCCCTTGGTGGTCGCAAACATCACGTCGAGTTTGTCCCAGGTGGTCTCGTCCTCCGGCAGCGGCATGATCGTGGTAATGCGCTCGCCTTGCGCCAGCGGCAGGATATTGATCAGCGCCTTGCCGCGCGCCTGGGGCGCGGCCACCGGCAGCTTCCAGACCTTGAGCTTGTAGACCTTGCCAAGCGAGGAGAAATACAGGACGGGCGCATGGGTCGAGGCAACGAACAGACGCGCGACGAAATCCTCCTCGCGGGTCTGCATGCCGGCGCGGCCCTTGCCGCCACGGCGCTGCGCCCGATAGGTCGAGAGCGGCACGCGCTTGACATAGCCCTGATGCGACACGGTGATGACCATGTCCTCGCGATGGATGAGGTCTTCCTCCTCCACCTCATCCATCTGCTCGACGATCTCGGTGCGGCGCGGCGTTGCGAAGTCCGCCTTCACCTTGGCCAGTTCGTCCTTGACGATCGCCTGGATACGCGCACGCGAGCGCAGGATGTCGAGATAATCGCTGATCTCGGCGGACAGCTTGTCGAGCTCTTCCTGGATTTCCTCCACGCCAAGCGCGGTCAGGCGCTGCAGGCGCAGGTCCAGAATGGCGCGGGCCTGGGTGTCGGACAGCCGGTAGGTGCCGTCTGGATTGATCCGGTGGCGCGGATCGTCGATCAGACGGATCATCGCCTCGACGGCCTTGGCCGGCCAGTCGCGCGAAATCAGCGCCTCGCGGGCCTCGTTGGCATCCTTCGAGGCGCGGATCAGCCGGATGATCTCGTCGATATTGGCGACCGCGATGGCGAGGCCGACCAACACGTGAGCGCGGTCACGCGCCTTGTTGAGCAGGAACTTGGTGCGCCGCGACACCACCTCTTCGCGGAAGGCCAGGAAGGACGCCAGCAGATCCTTCAGGTTCATCACCTGCGGACGGCCGCCTTCCAGCGCCACCATGTTCGCGCCGAACGAGGTCTGCAGCGGCGTGTAGCGGTAGAGTTGATTCAGCACGACGTCCGGGATCGCTTCCCGCTTGAGCTCGACCACGACGCGATAGCCTTCGCGGCTCGACTCGTCGCGAAGGTCCGCAACGCCCTCGATCTTCTTCTCACGCACCAGTTCGGCGATGCGTTCGACCATCGTCGCCTTGTTCACCTGATACGGAATTTCGGTGATGACGATGGCTTCGCGCTCCTTGCGGATGGTCTCGATCTCGACCTTGCCACGCATCACGATCGAGCCGCGGCCGGTCTCGTAGGCATTGCGGATGCCGCCGCGGCCAAGGATGACGCCGCCGGTCGGGAAGTCGGGCCCCGGAACGATGGCATTGAGATCGGCGATGGAGATCGCCGGATCGTCGATCATGGCGACGCAGGCGTCGATCAGCTCGCCGAGATTGTGCGGCGGAATGTTGGTCGCCATGCCGACGGCAATGCCGCCGGCGCCATTGGCCAAAAGGTTCGGGAAGCGTGCCGGAAGGACGACCGGCTCTTTTTCGTTGCCGTCATAATTCGGCTGGAAGTCGACGGTGTCGCTGTCGATGTCGGCGAGGAGCGCCATCGCGGGCTTGGCGAGCCGCGATTCCGTGTAGCGCATCGCCGCCGGAGGATCGCCGTCGACCGAGCCGAAATTGCCCTGCCCGTCGATCAGCATCAGGCGCATGGAAAAGTCCTGCGCCATGCGGACCAGCGAGTCGTAAATCGCCTGGTCGCCGTGCGGATGATATTTACCCATCACGTCGCCGACGATGCGGGCCGACTTCACGTATTTCTTGTCGGGCGTATGCCCCTGCTCGTGCATCGAATACAGGATGCGCCGGTGCACCGGCTTGAGCCCGTCGCGCGCATCCGGCAGCGCACGCGACACGATCACGCTCATGGCGTAATCGAGATACGAGCGCTTCATCTCCTCCGTGATCGACACGGGGCGGATGTCCGGCGGCAGGGCGCCTCCGGCGGATGGGTTTTCGGGATCGGCCAAGAAGGGGGTCCGGGAAGCTTCAAAATCGGCCGCAGCAATAGCCGATTCACGTCGGCAACGCCAATCTTTTCGGGCCGTGATCGGCGTATTTTTTCCTGCTATTTCAGGAAGTTATTACGTCCCTTTGGAGCGGCATGCAGGCTGCCCCAGCATTGCCTTTTTTGGCCTCCCGCGCGAGGTTTCCCGCGGCATGAACCCTGAGTTCTTCATCTCGGCCCTGGTGACGCTGCTGGTGGTGGTCGATCCGCTCGGCCTCGTTCCGATCTTTACCTCTCTGACCGCGCGGTTGACGGTCCCGGCGCGCCGAAAGGTTGCCATCCGGGCGAGCCTGATCGCCCTCCTGATCCTCTGCGGCGCGGCGCTGATCGGCGACTGGCTGCTGCGCCAGCTCGGGATCGGGCTGCCTGCCTTCCGGATCGCGGGAGGGCTTCTCCTGTTCTCCATCGCCTCCGAAATGGTGTTCGGGGTGCGGATCGTGCGCGAATCCAACACGGCAGAGGCAGCCGTGGAGGAGGAGCACGTCCGCAACGTCGCGGCCTTCCCGCTCGGCATTCCGCTGATGGCTGGACCCGGCGCCATCACCGCGGTGATCCTCCTTGCCGGCCGGGCTCAAGGCGACCCGAAACTGCTCGGGGGCCTGATCGCGGTGATCGCCGTCGTCATGGCGGCCTGCCTTGTCGCGTTCCTGATCGGCACGCGCATCACGAAGCTGCTCGGCGTCACCGGCAATGTCGTGCTGGAGCGGCTGCTTGGCGTGATCCTCGCCGCGCTCGCGGTGCAATTCGTGATCGACGGGGTGAAAGCGGTGTGGAGTTAGCGTGAGCGAGAACAATTCGTATACACAATTTTCTTGACTGCAGAATACAGATTGTATATACAATTCGTGAAATGAAGATCGTTTGGGACAAGCCGAAGCGCATCGCAAATCTGGAAAAGCACCGGCTCGATTTCCGCGACCTGACTGAGGCGTTCTTCGCTGACGCACTGATCATTCCGGCTCGCGACAAGCGCTGGCGAGGCATAGGTCCTAACGCAAATGGCGTGATCTGCGTTGTGTTCGCGAGGTATGGCCGCGCAGCAATCAGCGTCATCAGCATGCGCCCTGCGCGCAACGATGAAAGGAGGCTTTATGCCGAAGCTCTCAAAGACTAAGGCGGCCAAGGCCTATTCTACGAAAGACATGCGTGCAGTGTCTGACAATCCGAAATGGACCAAGCAAGACTTCGCCAAAGCGAAACCGTTTGCCGAGGTCTTCCCTGAACTTGCCGCAACAATCCGGCGGCGGGGCAAGCAGAAGGCGCCGACCAAAAAGGCCATCTCGCTGCGGCTCGATCCTGACGTTCTGGACGCCTACAAGGCCACTGGCGCTGGCTGGCAATCACGGATCAACGATGATCTGCGCAAGGCCAGAAATCTGGACTGAACATCGTAACCACTTGGCGGGGATCGTGATCACCCCTTCGCCATCCGCTCCCGCGCCGCCTTGAAACCCGTGACGAAGCGATGCAGCGTCTGTGAGGTCTCGCCGCGCTTGAGCATCACCTCAATGAGCGAGAATTGCCCGCGCCGCGCGACCGCCGCCTCCAGCGCCTCGCGCAGCTCCCGCCGCGTCGTCACGCGCACGCCGTGCCCGCCGAGATGCGGCGCGATCTGCGCAAAATTCCAGTCCGAGAGATCGTTGAATTTCGATTCCGGCTGGAACACCCGCAGCATTTCCCACGAGCAATTGTTGAACAGCACCACGATCGGATCGAGGCCGTAGCGGCGGCAATTGCCGAGCTCCCAGCCGGTCATCTGGAATGCGCCGTCGCCGACGAGGATCATCGGCCGCTCGCCGGTCGCGGCCGCGACGCCGATCCCGGCCGGCACGCCGAAGCCCATGCCGGCGTAATAGCCGGGCGCGGCAAGCTCGGTGTTCTCGATCTCCATCGCCGTGAACAGGCAATCGCCCATGTCCGCGGTCATCGGCATTGCGCCATGACGGTCGAACAGATCGTTGATCGCACAGGCGATGTCGGACGGCACAACAGCGGTCTCGTCCGCCGTCAGGCCGCGCGGATAATGAACCTGCGGCCGTGACACAGTGAGTGCACGCGGCGCTTCCGGCGCCCAGGTCGCCAGCGCCTCGACCAGATCGTCCAGAGGTATGCCGGGATAGACGTGATGACCGACGCGCACCTCGCGGTCGATCGCGAGCATGGTGCGGCGCGGATCGAGCTTGCGCCCCGACAACGCGAAGTTTGTGTCGGAGAGGATCACGCCAAGCAGCAAGAGCGTGTCGGCCTCCTCCACGAGGCGCGTGATCTCGGCCTCACCCGCCGCGCCCAGATATGTCCCGGCGACGATGTCGGGCGCATCCGCGAGGAGGCCGCGCCCCATGAAAGTCGTCACCACCGGAATGCCCAGCCGCCGTGCGAGCAGCGCAACCCTGTCCTCGATGCCGTAGCGGCGGATTTCAACATCGACCACGATCACCGGCCGCTCGGCCGACGCAATTCGCGCCAGCACTTCACTGGCGCATTCCGCCAGCGCCTCCTGATCGACCATCGCGCGCGGCAGCACCGGCACCTCGGCGCATTCGGCGTCCACCATGTCGCGCGGGATCTCGATATAGACCGGCAGCGCGCGCTCGCGCGCCGAGCGCAGCACCCGCGCAATCTCCGCAGGCGCGGTCGCGGCATCGGTCAGCACCGCCTGGTCGCAGGTGATCTCGCGGAATACTGCGAGCTGGGTATCGACGGTCGCGGCCTGATGATGCAGCAGCAGCCCGCTCTGCCGTTCGCGCGCCCCCGGGGCGCCTGCGATCACCACCACCGGCGAGCGCTCGGCATAGGCGCCCGCGACCGCGTTCACGACATTGAAGGCGCCCGCGCCATAGGTGACCACGGCAACCCCGATGCCGCCATGGAACCGCGCCGCAGCGTCCGCCGCGAAGCCGACGGCGGGTTCATGGCTCAGTTCGTAATGCGGCAGGATGGGGGACTGCTCGATCGTCTTGTAGAAGGGCAGCACGAAGTCGCCCGGAATGCCGAAGATTTCACGGGCGCCATGCGCCTTGAGCGCATTGAGGAGTGCGGTTCCGAGACTGGCCATGCCGCAAGTCTCGCATGGTTGCGCCCGGCCCGGCTAGCTCCCGAACACCACCTTGTGCATGATCCGGCCCGGCCAGAAGGTGAAGACGCCGGCAATCACCAGCGCGCCGAGGAACAGCGACGTCATCGCCCGCTTGTGGCTTGCGAGCCGATGCCTGCGCGCATGCATCACCGCCAACGGCAGCATCATCAATGTGAAGATCGCCAGCAGATGGATCCGGCTCCATGCACCGAAGGTCCGCAATTCGTGGATAAAGACAGCGGTGACGCAGACGGTGATCATCAGGACCACCCAGGCCCAGCCAATGGTCCGGTGCAGCGGCGTGCCCTTGGGAGCGGTAAACTGGACGAGGCCGAGCGCGAAGGCAGAGAGCGCCGCGACGGTGTGGATCTGGATCGCGTGCGAGGCCTGAATGAGCGGTTCGAGGGTCATCGTTGCGTCAGCGCCATTGCCTCACCAGAGTTGCGGCCGCGCGATCATCAGCCAGAAGATCGCGATCATGGCCGCGAAGGCCGGCCAGCCGAGGATGAACCAGTACCGGAAATAACGGTCATAGCCGGCGGGCAATGGTGCGCCGCTGCGCAGGGCGGCAATCGCAAAATCGCGCATGCGCTTCTGGAAGACGAGCACCGGGAGCCAGCAGGCGCCGACGAAAACATAAAGCGCGACCGCCGCGACGATCCAGGAATCGAGCAGCGAATGGCCCGCCACATAAGCGAGCGCGATCCCGGTGACCGGCTGCGCCACCACCGCAGTGGCGGTGAAGACGGCATCGGCGATCACCACGATGCTTGCCGTATGGGCGATGGCGGCGACGTCGCGCGAGCAATGCGCCATCAGCATGAAGAAGGCGATGCCGATCCCGGTGCCGAACAGCACTGTCGCGCCGACGATGTGGGCGAGCTTCAGGAGGTGATAGAGGTCGGGCATCGTTATCTCGTCAGTCCGCGGCGTGCCTGAACGACGCGGACCCGGAATCCGTCATCCCGGTCGTGGTTATGGATTCCGGATTCGTCCGCCTTCGCCTCACGGCTCGGCGTCCTCCCGGAATGACGGAAAACCTAGAACGGAATCTCGTCGTCCATGTCGCGACCGCCGCCGGCCATCGCCGGCTTGCGCGCCCCGCCGGTCGGGCCGCTGGAGCCGAAATCGCTGCCGCCGCCATAATCCGACACGCGGTCGCCACCGCCGCCGCCCTTGCCGTCCAGCATGGTGAGCTGCGAGTTGAAGCCCTGCAGCACGACTTCCGTCGAATATTTCTCGACGCCGTCCTTGTCGGTCCATTTGCGGGTCTGCAACTGGCCTTCAATATAAACCTTGGCGCCCTTCTTCAGATATTGCTCGGCGACCTTGCACAGGCCTTCATTGAAGATCACCACGCGGTGCCACTCGGTCTTTTCCTTGCGCTCGCCGGTCGCCTTGTCGCGCCAGGTTTCGGAGGTCGCAATCGACAGATTGGCAATCGGCCGGCCGTCCTGGGTGCGCCGGATTTCCGGATCCTTGCCGAGATTCCCGATGAGGATCACCTTGTTGACCGAACCCGCCATCGCACACTCTCCCGTTCCGAACACTGCGCCCGGCTCTCGGCCGCACGCTTCCCAAAAAACTTCCGCACCCTAGTGCGAAGCCTTCTCCGCGGCTTGCGGAAGCCGCGGAGAAAATCCCTTTTCCACAGCTCGCGGTGACCGGCGGCCGTTCAGGGCTCCGCTCGGCCATCTCAGCGCAGGTCGAACCTTGTTCTTGTTATGTTCTACCAGAGTGCAGCGGAGCCCGCAACCATGATCGTCAGTTCAGCTTCGGCAGCGCCTGCCGCAGCCTGGCGTATCCCGCCCAGGGATCTTTCGATCCAACAAAGCGCTCGACTTCCCCCACCGCGACCGGCCGCGCGCTGTCGAGCCGCGCCAGTTTTTCCCACGATACCGGCACCGCCACCGGCGCGCCCTTTCGCGCCCGCGTCGAAAACGGCGCAATTGCAGTCGCGCCACGCTGATTGCGCAGATAATCGACGAAGATTTTCCCGCGCCGCCTGGCCTTGGACATGGTGGCGATGAAGCGGTCGGGATCGTGCTCCGCCATCACCCGCGCCAGCGCCTCGGCAAATTCGCGGTGCTCGTCCCAGGAATGTCCGCGCTTCAGCGGCGCCACCACATGGACGCCCTTGCCGCCCGTGACCATCGGGAAGGATTGCAGGCCAAGCTCCTTCAGAAGCCCGCGCATGTCTTTCGCGGCCTGCTTCACGTGGATGAAGTCGAGCCCCTCGTCGGGATCGAAATCAAAGACGAGCCTGTCCGGCCTCTCCACCTCGTCGACATGGCTGCACCAGATGTGCAGTTCGAGCACGCCCATCTGCGCGGCGGCGACGAGGCCGCGCTCGTCCTCGATGTAAAGATAGCGGTCGGAGCCGGACTTCTCGCGAATCGAGATCGCCTTGAACTCATCCGGCCAGCCCTGCGAGGCGTGTTTCTGATAGAAGGTTTCGCCGCCGACCCCGCGCGGCGCGCGCACAAGGCTGAGCGGCCGGTCGGCGACATGCGGCAGAATGAGGTCGGCGATGGAGAGATAATGCGCGATCACGTCGCGCTTGGTGACGCCGGCATCCGGATAGAGCACCCGATCCGGATGGGTGATACGCACGCCCGCGATCTCCTCGGTGTCGCCATTGCGGGTGGTTGCGACATGCGGAGTGGGTTTGCGGACCCGCGAACGCGCCGGCGTTGTCGCCTTCCGCAGCGGCGACTTGCGCGCTGGCGCTTTCTTTGCCGCGGCTTTTCGCTCAGATCGCTTCGCCTTGCTGATCGGCACCGGTGTCTCCTTCACGATCTCGGTGGCCGGCTTGTCGCTCCGCAATCCCTTGAACGAGCCCTGCCGGATCAGCCCGTCCCGCGTCCAGCCCCGGAAGGCAATCTCCGCGACCAGTTTCGGTTCCACGAACCGCGCGCGCCGGGCGATATCGGGCGGCACATCCGGCACCGGCGCGGTCTTGCGCGCCAGTGCCTTGAATTGCTGGGACAGCCGGTCGAGCCCCTCGCCCGAATAGCCGCTGCCGACCCGGCCCGCATAGCGAAAGCCGTCGCCTTCCCGCACCGCCAGCAAGAGCGACGAGAACGGGCGCCCGGCCTTGTCCGACGGCCGCCAGCCGATGATGACGAATTCCTGCTCGAAGCCGCATTTGCTTTTCAGCCAGCTTCGCGTCCGGCCGGAACGATACGGTGCGTCGGCCTGCTTGGAGACCAGCCCCTCCAGTTTCATGGCGCAGGCCTGTTCGAAGGCTTTCGCGCCGCTGCCGACCACATGATCGGAATAGATCAGCGGCGCGCGCGTTCCGCTCATCAGGTTGCGCAGCTTTTCCTTGCGCTCGGTCAGCGGCCGTTTGCGAAGGTCCAGGCCGTTCAGTTCCAGGAGATCGAACAGGTAATAGGTCAGCGCGCCTTTGCCGGTCGAGAGCGCGTCCTGTAGCGCCCCGAAATCGGTATGACCCTTTGCATCGGCAACCGCGATCTCGCCATCGAGCAGCGCGCTCTCGCAGTTGAGGCGCTTCAACGCGGGTACGATGCGCGCGAACCTGTCGGTCCAGTCGAGGCCGTTGCGGGTATAGACCGCAACGTTGCCGCCCGCGATCGCGGCGACGGCGCGGTAGCCGTCATACTTGATCTCGTGCAGCCAGTCATTTCCGGCGGGCGGCCCCTCGACCAGAGTCGCGAGTTGCGGTGCGACGAAGGCCGGAGGCTTTGGTGCCAGCCGCTTTGCGCTTGATCGGGTCGGCGGCGGATCGGATGGATCGCTTTGCAAGGGATTGCTTTCCGGCTTTTTTTTTGAGCCGCAGCGCTTGCTGATCGCTGACGTGCCGGTGCCGGACATGATCTGCGGATCGCCTTTCGCTGCGCCGCGGCCCTTGCGGATCGAATGCCAGACCGCCTTGCCCTCACGCTTGCCTTGCGCGATCTCGTCCATCGTGCGGCCGGACTTGACGCTTGTCACCTCGGTCTCGACCGAAGGCGCGCCACCGCGGCGCATATAGTCGTCGAGTTCTTTGATCAGCAGCCAGTTGTCGCCCTTGTCCTTCGGCGAGCGCTTGCGCAATTTCACCAGTGCCCATTTGCCGTGCAGGCGCTTGCCGTGAAGGATGAAGGCGAGCTTTCCCTTTTTCAGTTGACCGTCGACGTCGGGCTCCTGCGGCGTCCAGGTGCCGGTATCCCACAGCATCACGGTGCCGCCGCCATATTCGCCTTCGGGAATCGTGCCTTCGAACGAGCCGTATTCGATCGGATGATCCTCGGTGCGGACCGCAAGCCGCTTGTCGTCCGGGTTCTCGCTCGGGCCCTTGGGCACCGCCCAGCTCATCAGCACGCCGTTCCATTCCAGGCGGAAATCGTAGTGCAGCGTGCGCGCGGCATGTTTCTGGATCAGGTAGCGGAGCTTCGATGTCTTCTGCTTGCCGACCGCGCCTTTCGGCTCCGCAGTTCGGGCGAAGTCACGCTTGGCGTGGTATTCGCGCAGCGATCCGCGGGGCATTGTTGGTCCTCACGCGCTGGTCGGACTCCCTCCCCCTGAAAGGGGGAGGGTTGGGGTGGGGGTCAATTCGCAAGACCCCCTCCCGATTTGCATCGCTTCGCTCGCAAATCGACCTCCCCCTTTCAGGCGGAGGCGAAACGAGCCCGCGGTAAAAATCGTTGCCACGAAGTCACGCCGCCTTGCGGCGGCTGGGCTTCTTTGCCGTCTTTGCGCTCTTGGCCTTGGCGCTCTTTACCTTGCGCGCGGGCTCTTTCGTCTTGCCTGCAGGCTTCGCCTCGTTGCCGGTTTTGCCAGCACCACCCTTCCCTACGCTGCGCTTGAGCGCATCCATGAGATTGATGACGTTGGACACCGGCGGCGTTTCCTCAATTTCGCGCGGCGCGCGCTTTTCCTGCTTCGCCTTGATCAGTTCGCGTAGCGCGGCCGTATAGCTGTCCTTGAACTTCTCAGGCTGGAAGTCGCCGGCCTTCTTCTCAATCAGCTCCTCGGCGAGCGATACGAGATCGGCATCGACCTTCTTCGACGGCAGCGTGTCGAATGCCTCGCTCGGCTTCCTGATCTCGTCGGCGTAGCGCAGCGTTTCCAGCAAGAGACCTTTGCCATACGGCTTGATCGCGACGATCGAGCCCTGCCCGCGCACCACCAGCTGGCCGAGGCCGATCTTCTTCGTTTTCTTCAGCGCGTCGCGCAAAACGATATAGGCCTCGGCTGCGTCTTCGTCCTCTTGCGACGGCACGATATAGAACGGCCGGTCGAAATAGACCGGATCGATCGCGTTCTCGTCGACGAACTGGGTCAGGTCGATCGACTTCTTGGCCTCGAGCTTGACGTCGTTGATCTCCTCGTCGGTGAGGAGAACGTACTTGTTCTTCTCGACCTCGTAGCCCTTTACGATCTCCGAGGCATCGACCGGCCCGATGCCGGGGACCACCTTCTCGTAGCGGATCCGCTTGCCGGTCGGTTCATGGATCTGGTTGAACGAAATCCGGCTGGTGGATTTGGTGGCCGGCAGAACCTCGACCGGGATCGAGACCAGCGCCAGACGGATCCGGCCCGACCAATACGCACGCGTGGGCATGGGAAACCCTCAACTACAGAACTGGCGCCATTCAAGGTCATAAAGCCGCCCGCGCCAAGGCGGTTCCGCTTCAATTCGGAGCGACCGGCACCACATTCGCAGGAAAGGATGAACGGACTTGTCCCCAGACGAAGATGAGACACGCACTCGGGTGCGATCCACTCTGGCGCGACGCTGACGTTCTCACTATGTTCGCTCCGACCCTGAGATGAGTCCGTTCGTGCCGTCCCGGCGCCGGACCCTGATCCCGAAGACCGGCCGCATGAACGATCTGTTCGAGTCCAGCAAGAAGGCGCCTCGTTCCTCCGGCGCACCGCCCGGCGACCGCCGGATCATCGCGATCCGCGGCGCGCGCGAGCACAACCTCAAGAATATCGACGTCGACCTGCCGCGCGATGCGCTGGTGGTATTCACCGGCCTGTCCGGGTCGGGCAAGTCCTCGCTCGCCTTCGACACCATCTATGCCGAGGGCCAGCGCCGCTATGTCGAGTCGCTGTCGGCCTATGCGCGGCAGTTCTTGGAGATGATGCAGAAGCCGGACGTCGACCAGATCGACGGGCTTTCGCCGGCGATTTCCATCGAGCAGAAGACCACCTCGAAAAACCCGCGCTCGACCGTCGGCACCGTCACCGAGATCTACGACTATATGCGGCTCTTGTTCGCCCGGGTCGGCGTGCCCTATTCGCCCGCGACCGGGCTGCCGATCGAAAGCCAGACGGTATCGCAGATGGTGGACCGCGTGCTGGCGCTGCCGGAGGGCACCCGCCTGTTTATCCTCGCGCCGGTCGTGCGCGACCGAAAGGGTGAGTACAAGAAAGAGATTGCCGACTGGATGAAGCGCGGATTCCAGCGGCTGAAGATCGACGGGCAATATTACGAGATCGCCAACGCGCCCGCGCTCGACAAGAAATTCAAGCACAATATCGACGTGGTGGTCGACCGCATCGTGGTGCGCGCCGACATCGCGCAGCGTCTCGCCGAAAGCTTCGAGACTGCGCTGCATCTCGCCGAAGGCATGGCGGTGGCGGAGTTCGCGGACGGCGGTGTCGCCGCCGAGGGCAAGCGGCTGAAGGGCTCGCATGCCGAAGAGCGCATGCTGTTCTCCGAGAAATTCGCCTGTCCGGTCTCCGGCTTCACCATCGCCGAGATCGAGCCGCGCCTGTTCTCGTTCAACAATCCGTTCGGCGCCTGCCCGAAATGCGGCGGGCTCGGCGTCGAGCAGCATATCGATGCCGAACTGGTCATCCCCGACAAGGACGCGACGCTGCGCAAGGGCGCCATCGCGCCCTGGGCCAAGTCATCGTCGCCCTATTACATGCAGACGCTGGAAGCGCTCGGCAAGCATTACAAGTTCACCCTCGACACCAAGTGGAAGGCGCTGCCGAAGAAGACCCAGGACGCGATCCTGTACGGCTCCGGCGACGACGAGATCAAGTTCACCTATGACGACGGGCTGCGCTCCTACACCACGAAAAAGCCGTTCGAGGGCGTGATCACCAATCTGGAGCGGAGATTCCGCGAGACCGAGAGCGAATGGGCGCGGGAAGAACTCGGCAAGTACTTCTCCGACGTGCCATGCGACGCGTGCCAGGGCTTCCGCCTCAAGCCCGAAGCGCTCTGCGTGAAGATCGGCGGACTTCACATCGGCGAAGTCGCCGACATGAGCATCAAGCGCGCCGCGGAATGGTTCGAGGCGATCCCGGAAAAGCTCAGCAAGCAGCAGAACGAGATCGCGGTCCGCATCCTGAAGGAGATCCGCGACCGCCTGCGCTTTCTCGTGGACGTCGGCCTCGAATATCTCACGCTCGCGCGTGCCTCGGGCACACTCTCCGGCGGCGAGAGCCAGCGCATCCGGCTCGCCTCGCAGATCGGCTCCGGCCTGACCGGCGTGCTCTATGTGCTGGACGAACCCTCGATCGGCCTGCATCAGCGCGACAATGCACGGCTGCTCGACACCCTGAAGCGGCTGCGCGACCTCGGCAATACCGTAATCGTGGTCGAGCATGACGAGGACGCGATCCGCCTCGCCGATCATGTGCTCGATATCGGCCCTGGCGCCGGCGTCCACGGCGGCAAGATCGTCGCGCAGGGCACGCCCGACGAGGTGATGGCGAACCCGCATTCGCTGACCGGCAAATATCTCACCGGCGAATACGGCATTCCCGTTCCCGAGCGCCGCAAGCCGTCGAAGCACCGCATGATCAGGGTCGTGGGCGCGCGCGGCAACAATCTGAAAAACGTCACTGCCGAAATCCCGCTCGGCCTGTTCACGGCGGTCACCGGCGTCTCCGGCGGCGGCAAATCGACCTTCCTGATCGACACGCTCTACAAGGCAATCGCCCGCAAGCTGAACGGCGCGAGCGACGCCCCCGCCCCGCACGACCGCATCGAGGGGCTGGAGCATATCGACAAGATCATCGACATCGACCAGTCGCCGATCGGCCGCACGCCGCGCTCAAACCCCGCGACCTATACCGGCGCCTTCACGCCGATCCGCGAATGGTTCGCGGGCCTGCCTGAGTCAAAGGCGCGCGGCTACGAGCCCGGCCGCTTCTCGTTCAACGTCAAGGGCGGCCGCTGCGAGGCCTGCCAGGGCGACGGCGTCATCAAGATCGAGATGCACTTTCTGCCGGATGTCTACGTCACCTGCGAGACCTGCAAGGGCAAGCGCTACAACCGCGAGACGCTCGACGTCACCTTCAAGGGCAAGTCGATCGCCGACATTCTCGACATGACGGTCGACGAGGGCGCGGAGTTCTTCAAGGCGGTGCCGAAGATCCGCGATATCCTGGTGACGCTGCAGCGCGTCGGCCTCGGCTATATCCATATCGGCCAGCAGGCGACCACACTCTCCGGCGGCGAGGCGCAGCGCATCAAGCTTGCCAAGGAATTGAGTAAGCGCGCAACGGGGCGCACGCTCTACATCCTCGACGAGCCAACCACGGGGCTTCACTTCCACGATGTCGCCAAGCTGCTCGACGTCCTCCACGAGCTGGTCGAGACCGGCAATTCGGTGGTGGTGATCGAGCACAATCTCGAGGTCATCAAGACCGCCGACTGGATCATCGATCTCGGCCCCGAAGGCGGCGACGGCGGCGGCGAGATCGTGGCGGCCGGCACGCCCGAGGACGTGGTGAAGGAGAAGCGCAGCTACACCGGGCAATATCTCAAGCCGGTGCTGGCCAAGGGCGGCCCGAAGCGGAAGCGGGTGGAGGCGGCGGAGTGAGGCTGCCTTCTCCCGCTTGCGGGGAGAAGGTCGCGATCGGCAAACGCAGGCAAGTATTCGCAGCCTGCGTAAACTTGGCTGCGCCGCGAGCCGGATGAGGGGCTGATCGGCGCGAGAGGTGTCGATGGAAACGAGAACACGAAAGTTTGGTAGGTGGCTCCACGAAGGTGGCTACGCGACCGAGGTTGAGATCGAACTTCACTACAGTAAGGAAAGCTGGTCGCCGACCATGTCGCTCGACGACGCCCGCAAGCTCGACGCCGTCCGACTCGCGCTGAAGCGCGGCGACATCGCAGAAGTGGCGAAACATGGCCGGGTGTTCGAGCTGAAGCCGGTGGCGGCGGAGTGACTCGTGACGGTTGATTGTTCAACAGACGTCACCGCAATCTTGAGGCGCCGTCCCGCCGCGCATCGCCTAACGTACGGTGCATTTATACAAGGAAATTTTTGGGCAGACGATCGAACGTTCGTGCTTCCGCTTAAGCCGATGGGGTTTCGCCACGCAGTACAATATGCGGCGCAATACCACGAGCTAGTGGACGGAAGCATCCGCGAAACAAAAATTCTGGACTTGCTTGCGACCCAAGGCATCGAGGCACTTCCGGTAATCGCATTTGTGTACTTTGCAAATACAAGCGACGAGCCTCAAGCAATTGAGCGCGAGGGACGAGAACGCTTCGAAAGTGCGGAGCAATTGGTAGGCTGGATTACCGGCGACTACCTGAACGAGTTCGCCTACTTGTCGGCGACTTCGTCGCAATATTTCCTCAGAATGGTCCCTCCTCACAGTCGCAGGCGCCTTCTCTTGGGCCCAGGAAATATCGGGCCAGCGCTTGCGAACAATATTAACAAATTGAGAGAACTCACGGCATTGGACGACCGCTTCGCCTTTGCACCCTCTCTCTACCGCGACGCCCTCCACGAACGAAATCTGCTGTTTAAAGCAGCTCGCCTCTTTGGCGTTCTCGAAGCTCTCGCGTATGCGCTAAAAGCTGATGGCGTCGGATCGAGAAAAGCGGTTCGCAAAATGCTTGGCTTGGAATCCGGAGCTTTGGGTGAAATTTCGGATGGAGGTCGCAAGATCAGGTTTGACAGAATAGAGCTGTCCGGAAGGCTCCGCGACAAGTTGTTTCACGGCGCGCCTTTTCGTCGCAACGACCTGTCGGAGGAATGGCGTGATAGCTTCGACATTCTGTCGGACTTTCCAGAGCATCTAGTGTCGTCATTAATGTCAGATTGTGAGTTGGAATTTGCGCGATGGGGAAACGGCGCATCCGCGGCACGCAAAGCTGCGGATGAACACCGCTGCCGTGACAAAGAGCTTGATTAACTCACGCAGCATCCGCGGGCCGCACGCGCTTCGCGATCTCCGCGCCCTTCTCCCGCTCCACCACGGCGATGTCACGCTGGCTCTGCAGGTCTAGCCAGAATTGCGCAAGTTTCACGTGACGCGTTTCCTTCGGCCAACCGGTACCCAGTTGGCCGGGAAACGCTACGCCGCCGAAATAGCGGCCGAGCCGCAGCGCGGTGTCGGCGGTGATGGCGCGGCGACCATTGAGAATGTCGGTGATGCGGCCGGACGGCACGCCGAGGTCGAGTGACAGCCGGTTGGCGCTCAGCTCGCGCGCAGCAAGCTCACGCTTCAGGAAGCGGCCGGGATGAATTGGCTTGCGCATGCCCATCGTTATACTCGGTCATGCCCGCGCTCGTCGCGGGCATCCACGTTCTGGCGGCTTGAAGATTCAAGAACGTGGATGGCCGGGTCAAGCCCGGCCATGACAGCGGCTCAATCGTTCCAGCAAGCGTAGCCCGGATGGAGCGCAGCGAAATCCGGGACCAGCCGCCCCGCATTGCGCTTCGCTTCATGCGGGCTACCGGCCCTGCCGGTTCCGCTGCGCCCCCGCGTCATCCGCCCTCCACCAGAATCTGGCAAGCCATGCTAGCCTTGCGCCTGTTACCCTTGAGTCGCGTGCGTCCCCTTCCCCCTTGCAGGACCGATTTCGCATGCATCCGCTCAATCTGATTTCCGCCGACTGGCAGAAGGCGCTGCCCGCGCTGATCGTCATCGGCATCGTGGTCTGGTTCGCGCTGTTTCGCGCGGCGCCCACCACCGAACAGGCGCTGTTCGCGGCGCTGCTGATCATCTACATGATCCACCAGATCGAGGAGCATCTGTGGCCCGGCGGGTTTCGCCAGTTTGCCAATGCCCGCGTGTTCAAAAGCGGCAACGATAACTGGCCGGTCACCGAGGGCGGCGTTGCGCTCGTCAATGTCGGCTATGTCTGGCTGCCAATTCTGCTGGCTGCGCTATTTCCCGGGCCGCTGCGCTGGCTCGGCCTTGCCTGGGTCGGGTTGACGCTGATCAACGGCATTTCCCACATCGCCACCTCGATCCGCTTCAAGGTCTACAATCCGGGGCTGATCACCTCGATCGTCCTGTTCCTGCCCTTCACCATCTGGATGCTGGCGCGGGAGGTTTCGCTCGGGATGCTGACCGGATGGCAGGTCGCGGGCCTGCTCATCGCAGGCGTCGTGCTGCACGTTCCGGTGGCGGCCTTGTTCGTCATCCCCTACCGGCGCGGCGAGGCGCGGGCGCAATCGCGCGTCTGAACGCGAGAAAGCCGGGCCGCTGCGATACGCGGCCCGGCCTTTCTCGTCTGCGCGTCAAGCGTCGGTCGTCACGCCTGATCAGTGACGGCGCGCCTCGTCGGCAAAGCGCCGGGCATTGTCGGCCACCTCATCGGCGGCGTCCGCGGCCTTGTCGGCGGCTGCGCGCTTCATGCGCAGCGCCTTTTCGGCGATGTCGTGCTGGGTCTCCTCGGCCGCGCCCATCAGCGAGCGGGCCGCCGAACCGATCGCCTCGGTGGCGCCACTTGCGATCACGTCGCGCGCGGCCGCTGCGGCGCTGACCGCCGCCTCCTTCATCAGGGCACCGCCGTCGGCCATGGCGCGGCCGGCGCGCTGGCCGGCATCGGTCCGCGATGCGACGAGCACCGCCGCCGCCGCACCCGCCGCCGCAACCAGCGCTTCGGCCATGATCACGCGGCTGGTCTGGGAGGCCAGCACGTCCTTCATGAAATTCGCCGGAACGAAATCGAGCAAGCCGCTCATGATCCCGCCGCTGTTGCGGCGCGCCGACGATGCACTGCGCGTCCGCGCGGCGGATGCCTTGCGGCCTGCTGCGCGCTTCGCCGGCCGCTTTGTTGTGCGTGCCGCGCTCTGCGCAGTCCGCGTCTTCTTTGCCTTTGCCATAACCGTCGTACCTTGCGTCTCGAGGGGGTGAAAAGCCGCAGGACAACCCTCAAGCCCGGACCATGTTCCACACGCGATGCCACGTTCTGCTATTTTGTGCCGCAACGGGTCCGGCGATCCGGCCGCAGGCCTTGTCCCCGCACGGCCCGGGCACGGTATGCTGTGCCGTCGTAGGATCGAAATGCTATGTCCCTGCAGCGCGCGCAGCCCGCACAACTCCGCAAACGGATCAAGGCCCTCTATGAGGGTCGTTCCGAGCAGGCCACCCGCTTCCGCTATGGACTCCTGGTTTTCGATGGGATCACCCTGATCTTCATCGTCGTCACCTCGTTTCTGCCGCGCGAAAACTGGATCGAGGTCGCCGATGTCGGCTTCGGTGTTTTGATTCTCGCCGATTTCATCGCCCGCCTCTATATCAGCGAACGTCCCGGGCGCGATCTGTTGCATCCCGTCACCTGGGCAGACGCAGCTGCCATTGTCTCCTTCCTCGCTCCGCTGGTGGGCGAGCCCGCCGGGTTCCTGCGCATCCTGCGCACGCTGCGGTTCCTGCGCAGCTATCAATTGCTGGCGCGGCTGCGCCAGGATTTTCCCTATTTCCGCACCCATGAGGACGTCATTCTGGCGGTGGCGAACTTTGTGGTGTTTCTGTTCGTCACCACCGGCTTCGTTTACGAGACGCAACACCTCACCAATCCCGGCATCAAGAATTATGCGGACGCGCTCTATTTCACCGTCACCGCACTGACCACGACAGGCTTCGGCGACATCACACTGGAGGGGACGTCGGGCCGGCTGATTTCTGTCCTGATCATGATTTTCGGCGTCACGCTGTTTTTCAACCTGGCGCGCGCGGTGCTTCGTCCGAGCAAGGTCCGCTATGAATGCCCCGATTGCGGGCTGATGTCTCACGACCCCGATGCCGTCCACTGCAAGGCGTGCGGCCGGATGCTGAAAATTCCGAATGCGGAAACCGATTGATGGCAGCCCCGCCACCGACCGCCGGCAAACCCTATTCGCTCGTCATTTTCGATCTCGACGGCACCCTCGCCGACAGCTTTCCGTGGTTTCAGCGAACGATAAACACGGTCGCGCGGGAATTCGCGTTGCGGCAGGTTGCGCCGGACGACATCGACGACCTGCGCCGCGCGGGAACCGGCGAAATTCTCAAGCAGCTCGGTGTGCCGCCATGGAAGCTGCCGCGGATCGCAAAGCGCATGCGGGCACTGAAGCGCGAGGCGATCGGCGAGATTCCGCTCTTTCCCGGCATAGCCGAGTCGCTGCACAGCCTGCGGTCCAGCGGCCTGCGCCTGGCGCTGGTCTCGTCCGACAGCGAGGCCAATGCCAAGGCTCAGCTAGGAGCCAGCGCGGCACTGTTCTCAGACGTTTCCTGCGGCGCCTCGCTGTTTGGCAAGGCGGCGAAATTCCGCAGGGTCACGCGGCAAGCGGGCGCGTTACCCGCGCGCACGATAGCGATTGGCGACGAGGAGCGCGATCTTGCTGCCGCCCGTAACGCCGGAATTGCCTTCGGCGGCGTCGCCTGGGGCTATGCCGATCCCACTGCGCTGCGCATGCTTGGCCCCGATATCTGGTTCGAGCGGGTCTGCGATCTGACGGAAAGGCTTTGCGGGAAATTGTCGACGCAAGCCCTGACCATGTAATGGGCTGCTTTGCTACTCCGCCCGCTCGCCCATCGCCTCGGCTTTCTTGAGCCAGCTATTGCGTTTTTCATCCGATGCATCGGCGACCATGCCGAGCAGCGTCTCGCGCACCGGCTTGACGCCGATGAAGTTGAGGATGTTGTACTTCAACAATTTCAGCGCATGAGGGCCGTACCAGAATCGATATACCGAGACCGGCATCGCCATGGTCATAATGATCCGCGCCGACTTCTTTTCGAAAATGTGCCAGTTCATGGCGTTTTCGGTGCCCTGACGGCGGACCAGATCGGGCTGCAGGATACGTTCGATGAAACCTTTGAACAGCGCAGGCATGTCGCCGCACCACAGCGGAAAGATCAGCACCCAGTGGTCGCTGGCCGCGAGCGCGTCATATGCCGCTTGCAGATCTGCTTCGAGCGGCTGTTCCTTGCGATAGCCTCCGCGGAGGATCGGATCGAAATTCATCTCGGCCAGCTTGAACAGCCGGACCTCGTGCCCCTTGCTTTCAGCGCCGCGCCGATACGCCTCCGCCAGCGCCTCGCAATACGTCATCTGCTCAGGATGACCGACGACAATCGCAATGCTTGCCATGGCAAAGTCCTGACTTTCAAAAATACAAAATCGCATATTTCCGGGATACGGACTTTGCGCTGGCGCAAATTCCGGGCCGCACCGGGTGGAAAAACCTCCCCTTAGTTGCTGTCGCGCTGGAGCCACCAGCCGTCAGCAATCGACCGCTGCAACAGCACTTTGGTGCGGCCGGACGCGGCCCGGTCGAGATCGCCATCGACAATCTCGGCATACCGCGAGGGCTCGCCGCGGACGAAACTCTTGCCGATACCGTTCACTGGCGTGCCGCTGTCATAAAACCGGAACTGCACCGAACGGTGACCGCGACTGACGCTGATAATCCCTGCTTCCCGCATCAGATCGCGATAATCGGCGATACGCGCAGCCGGAACCAGCGCACGCTCCGGATCGGCGGGATCGCTCCAGGTCAATCCAAGCCGGTTGAGAGCCGGGTCGCGCCGCAACATTTCCGTGATCTCGTCCAAGGTGCTTCGGTGTTTCTCCCAATGCGCCAGCATCATCGCGTCAGAGGGAACCGCCGAGGCCCGGCCGGACATGGCTGGAGCCAGCCCCAGCGGAACGGCGACCAGCGCAGCCACAACGGCAAGACCGGTCAAGGCCGCGGCGACGACGGCGGTGCGCAGCTTCATGGTGAAACCCTATCCAGCCTTCACTCTTCGCTTACGAGCCCTGATTTACGGCGCTTCAAGGGCATCCCTCGCCCCGGAAGCACGAAAGCGTGAATTCGGTCTCCTCTCCAACCATTCTACCATAAACGCTAAAGGTCGCGGCAGACGTGACCGGCTCGCAC
The DNA here is from genome assembly GCF_046289595.1 of Pseudorhodoplanes sp. GTDB lineage: Bacteria > Pseudomonadota > Alphaproteobacteria > Rhizobiales > Xanthobacteraceae > Pseudorhodoplanes. The sequence continues at coordinate 8,116 of NZ_JBKBVB010000011.1, read as the reverse complement.
CCGCGCACATCGGCCCGGCCGCACCAGATTGATGCGGAACAGGGAGACTCGGCCATGTCGCGATTCCATGTCCTCACGCCCTCCGACGAACAGCCGGCAGCAATTCCCGTCATACGTCGCATCGGCTTTTCGGACCTTCGCGAGGCGCTGGAGAAGGGCTGGGAGGACTTCAAGGTCTGGCCGACCCATGCAATTTTTCTTTGCATCATCTATCCGCTTGTCGGCCTTGTGCTCGGCGGTATGGCGCTGGGCTATGCCGTGCTGCCACTGGTATTCCCCCTTGCTGCCGGATTTGCATTGCTTGGCCCGGTCGCGGCATTGATGATGTACGAACTAAGCCGGCGACGCGAACGCGGAGAGCCAACATCGATCGGTCACGCATTTGGGGTTTTACGCTCGCCGGGCTTTCCCGCCATCGTCGCCATCGCCTTGCTGCTGATGGGGCTGTTCCTGCTCTGGATCGCCACCGCGCGTGGTCTCTACCAGTCGCTGTTCGGGGTCTATGGCGCACCGGACGCAGTGGTGCCGTTCCTGCGTCAGGTGTTTACCACCAGCGCCGGCTGGGATCTGATCGTCTACGGCAACATCATCGGCTTCATTTTCGCGCTGGTGGCGTTCTGCATCTCGGTCATTTCGTTCCCGCTGCTGCTCGACCGCGACGTCGGCGCCGCGACTGCGATCATGACGTCATTCCGCGCCGTGATGGTAAATCCCGTCGTCATGGCCGCATGGGGCGTGATCGTCGCAGCGCTTCTACTCGCCGGATCGCTCCCGGCCTTCATCGGGCTCGCCGTCGTTATGCCGGTGCTTGGGCACGCCACCTGGCACCTCTATCGAAAGCTGGTGATCTAGTATCCCTGACCGGAACGGCCCATGGCAGCATAGACTGCCAGGGGTTCCGGCTCTGGCAGCTCTTGCCGTCCTGCAATGACGGCCCTTGCCGTTGCGCCGCACCGGTCTTGCCGAACGCCGCTCGAAACTTCGGTCAAATTCGTCGCAAATTGACCAGTCGGATTTCACGCGATGCGAACCCGGCCGTTGCACGTTGCACTGGAAATGGCCATCAACCGCACTCCCTCCCAACGGTCTGCAAGCAAGCGCACCCCGGCGGCATTCCGCGCCGCGCCGCGCCTTGCCGGGCTCGCTGCAACACCATCGGCGCCCGTCCCGGCATCCCAAACGGTTGCGGCGCGGGTTTATCGGGTTGGCCGCCTTGAGCGCCGCTGGGGTATGGTGGTCGTCACGATCGGCTTCCTGCTCTGCGGAGCCATGACCGCCTACGCAATCCATTCACATCTGGAGCAAATGGCGGCGCGCGCGGCCGCACGCGAGATGCAGGCCGCGCTCGAAACCGGCGCTGCCCTGCAGAGCGGCGCGCTTTTGTTCGTCCCTGAATACGGCAATGTGTGCCGGGTCCGGTGGATCGACAACGCAACCGGTCATATCCGCGACGGTGGCCAGACCATCTGCGACGAGGAGGCCAGCTGGAACTCGAACCTTCCGCAGCAACAGCAGCAGAAGGTCGAACACCGGATCGGTGCGATCCGAAATACCTTTCAAACCCGCAACGGCAGAGTGGAATAGCTCCAATCGAAACCCCGCAGGATTGCGGGCCAGTGTCGCATCCTCTAACTAAGCCGGGTGTCACCAGCTTACGGAATGCACCCATGCTTATGTCGGAAGCGCAGATTTCAACCGCATCCGCCAGCCGCTATCTGCAGCAACTTTGCAAACACTGGAGCCACAAATTTCCGGTCGCGTTTACGGCGGACAGCGGCACGATTCCCTTCTCGGAGGATCGCCGCTGCGAGGTTTCCGCAAGCGCGGATGCCCTGACGATGCGCATCCACGCTGCCGACGAGGCAACCCTCGTGCGAACCCAGGACGTCGTCATCGATCATCTCAAGCGCTTTGCCTTCCGGGAGGATCTCGGCGACGTCCGCTGGACCCGCATCTAAGGGCGCGCACCGAAACAAGCCTGCTCATCGCAGGCTCGAATTTCGGTAGCGCTCCGAAGGTCTTCAGCTTCCAACGGCGTCGTTGACGCACTTCTTGATGTGGCTGTCCTTGGCGGCGCCGGCCAGCTTCTTGTCGGCGGCCGACTTCTCGCACATCGCCTTGGCGTCGTTTTCGCACTTTGTCATGAAGCTGTTCAGCGCGGCGCCGGCGAGCTTTTTGTTCGCGGCCTCGACCTTGCAGGCCGCAGCATGAGCGCCACCAACCGAAAGTGCGAAAGCTGCAGCAATTATCAGCGACCTCATGGTTCCTCCTCACCCTTTATCGAGACGGCAGAATTATCGAGACCGGCAGATTCGGCCCCGTGCATTCCTAGTCACACGCAGATGTCCCGGCCATGAACGCCGTGCCTGACGCTCACGCGGCAACGGCGTTGTCGCTTTTCAGTTCGCGCATCGCGGTCACCGGCTTCGCGCAGAGGCTATCATCGGTCCGCTCAAGCCCCATCACGCGCAGAAGGCCGCGGGCCGGGCACATTTCGACGGCAAGCCGCGTGAACCGATTATTGACCGGCTCCGCCAGCCAGCCGAACGGCTCGCGCATCAGAGATCCGGCGAAATTCTGGATCGCCTCCCGCCGGCAGCGGCTGTTTTCGCCGGCGTCCTCGAAGCGGCAGGTCAGCACCAGATCGCCGCCGACACGCGCTTCCCACCTCGCCCGGCGATCGTGCCAGTCGTTGGCGGCAACCGTTGCCGTCTGTCTGGTTTCAAACCCCTCCTCGGTCCGCTCGATGACGCAGCGTTCGCCCGGCTGGATGCCGGCCAAAGAGTAGATGACCGGACGCGCGACCGGGGTCCGTTCGAGCCGATCCCGGGCGGATGCAAAATCGGGACAGGTTTCAAACACCTCACGGAGCAATTGATCCGGCGGGATATTGCGGATGTGCCAGGTGGCGACGGCGTTGGCGCCGAGATCGAACACCCGCAGCCAGGGATGCCGCGTCCGCCGCCAGAGCGGCGCTTGGTTGATCGCGGCGCCGAAACGGCCCGGCGCCATGGCGGTCAACGTGCCGACATAGCCGGGCCAGGTGACGCTGTAGAATTCGCCGGCCTGCCCCGATTGACGGGCGATTTCCACATGACGGCCAAGACCGGGAAACGGCCAGTCCAGGGTGCGGACGAGCCAGGGCTCGCCGTCTTCATCCCGGCTCATGGTGGTGCAGCCCCAGGAATATGAGCCGTTCAAAAACCAGACTCCGCTGAACCCGAGCGCGGCGGCGATGCCCTCGATTTCTCTCACATACGGCGACTGCGACCGCGACAGCCAGCGCCGCGCCATTCCGTCCAGCATCGGCAACGCCGCGGCAACGGCCTTTGGAAAACAGGACAGGCAATCGTCGCGAAGCGCTCTGGCGTGCGCCGCACCTTCCTTGGCCCGGCGCAGCGGGCCGCCCTCGCGCAAATCGGTCAGCGGTATTTCGGGCAACCTGGACATTCGCAAATTCTATCAGTAAATCCGCTCGGCGACATGTGGCGGCCCTCCGCCATTCCTTCAAGCGCAGTTGCAACGAAATTAAGTCGTTGAATTCAATTGCGTTCTTCATCCTTACCATTCCTCAAGGGATTGTGTCCGACACTGTCGACGGCTGACTGGACAGGCCGCCATGGCGAGACGAATCCGCACCAAGGAGCATCATAGCTGGGTGGCCCGGGACGGCCGGCGCGCGGTGCTCGCGGCCATCCTTTTGACTCTCGTCGTGGCGATGAGCATGTCGGACGGACGGTTGATCCCGGATTTTTCAGCCGCCAGAAAATCCGTTGCAGAACGCCCCGTCCCCGCGGTTGACGATCTTCGTACCGGCTCGATCCTGATCACTCCGGCCGACGGAAATCTCTGCGAGCATCGCATCATCGACAACGACACCTGGCGGATCCGCCGCAACGGCACGATCGCCTGCGATAAGGCGTTGGGATGGGCGGCGGAGTATGGCGGCGGCGCCGCGGCTCCGTCGCGCATCGAAGCGGTGCGCGACAGCTTCTTTCCGAAACGCTAGCTGTCAGACGGCGCGCTCCGACAGGATAGCGACCTGCGCCAGTGCTGCGGCATTGACGATAGCATGCAGGATCACGGTGAGCAGCGTCGATCTGCTGCGCCAGCGCAACCATCCGAACACGCAACCGAGCACGAAAATCTGCACGATATAGAATGTTTCGTATTGCACATGCATCACCGCCCAGCCTGCGGACGTGAGCACGGTGGCGCCCCAAGGACCGAACGGAGAGCGCGCATAGCCGGGAAGAATGAACCCGCGGAACAGCAACTCCTCCATCAGCGGCGCTGCCACGATCAGCGCGACCGCAAGCAGCACAAGCGTGCCCGAGGCGCGCGCGCTGCGATAAGCCTCGACCACGGCTGGCGGAACAAGATCGCGGCCGCTCAGCCAGGACGCCAGATCGCCGAGCGGCAACAAAATGACGATGAGAAGGATCCCGATCATCAGGTCGGCGCGCTTGGGCAGGGACAGCGCGAGATAATCGGCGACGGAACAATGCGCGAAGCGCGCCGCCATCGCGATCACGGCAATCGGGGCCGGCATTGCCAGGATGGTGGTGATGGCAATCGTCAGCGCATGAGAGGCGAGCGTTGCGATCTCGAAATCCGAGGCGCCTGCGCCGGCGCCAAGCGCACTGAGCACGAGGAATGCGGACACCAGCTGCGCGGCAAGCCAGGCCGCAATCGCCGCAAGTCCGAAAGCGGTCGTCGCCCAGAAGCCCCACGGGACGCAGCCCGAAATCTGCGGTCCGGGTGACGGATACGGCGGAATTGAAGTCGTCACCTATTCGAATCTCCTCCGCCCGCCGCGCACAGCAATTCGCTCCGCGGCCTTAGCATAGGCCGCTCCACAATGCCGGCTGCATGGTATAAAATGGCATGCCCGCACTGGTATCGCCCCTGACCGAAGCCTGGACGCTCCTGCCGGAGAACGGTGCCCTGCTCGGACTCGACCTCGGAACCAAAACCATCGGGGTTGCGGTCTGTGACCCCGACCGCCGCCTCGCCGCCGGGGTGACCACGATCGCCCGCAAGGCGTTTCAGGCCGATGCCGCAATGCTGCTGGGGCTCGCAACCGAACGGAGCGCGGTCGCCATTGTACTCGGCCTGCCGCTCAATATGGACGGCAGCGAGGGACCGCGCGCGCAGTCGACCCGCGCCTTCGCGCGCAATCTCGCAAAGCTCACGGAATTGCCGATCCTGTTCTGGGACGAGCGGCTGTCGACCGCAGCGGTCGAACGCGACTTGATCGCGGCGGATGCCAGCCGGGCCAGGCGCGCCGCGGTGATCGACCAGCATGCGGCGGCTTTCATCCTCCAGGGTGCGCTGGACTTCCTGCGTCATGCGCGGGCGCGGCATGTATCGTAGCGTCAAGGTCTATTCGGGCATCGCGCGTTTCAGGAATCGCTCTCCCTCTCCTGAAACGGCCCCGTAAAGGCGCGCGCCTGCGCCAAGCCTCAAGCGCACGAATGCCGCCGCGATCTCAGGCGCGGTCGCCTGCAACGCCGCCGCCGCTGCCACCGTCGCCAGCATTCCTGCGACCGCACGAGCCTGTGCCTCGGCGCCGGGCTCCGCAAGCATGCGTTTGATCGCAGCCAGCGCAACGGCAGCTTCCGGCAGATCGCGCGTGTCGTCCCTCAAAGCGGCGAGGACCGCACTCGCCTCCTCGGCGTGGCCCGCGGAACGCAAGAGGTCGAGCGCCATCACATTGCCCGAGCCTTCCCAGATCGCGTTGACCGGAGCCTCCCGATACAGCCGCGCCAGCACGTGGTCCTCGACATAACCGTTGCCGCCGAGACATTCCATCGCTTCATAGACGAAACCGGGAGCGGTCTTGCAGACCCAATACTTGACCGCCGGCGTCAGCATGCGGGCGCGTGCGGCCTCGACCGGATCGCGCGGCGCCTGGTCGAAGGATCGGCAGAGCCGCATCACGACCGCAACGGCCGCTTCGCAGTCCAGCGCCAGATCTGCGAGCACTGCGCGCATCAGCGGCTGATCGGCGAGCTTCTTCTGGAACACGATCCGGTACCGCGCGTGGTGAATGGCGCGGGACAAAGCCGCGCGCATCAATCCGGCCGAGGAAATCGCGCAATCGAGCCGCGTCAATTGTACCATCTGGATAATGGTACGGATGCCGCGACCCTCGTCACCGACGCGCAACGCGTAGGCATCCCGGAACATGACCTCGGACGACGCGTTCGAGCGGTTGCCGAGCTTGTCCTTGAGCGTTTCGAAATGCAGGCCGTTCACGCTGCCGTCCGGCCTGAACCGCGGCATGAAGAAACAGGTCAGCCCGCCGGGCGCCTGCGCCAGCACCAGAAAGACATCGCACATCGGCGCCGACATGAACCATTTGTGGCCGTTCATACGATAGGCCGCACCGTCGCGCACCGCCTGCGTGGTGTTGGTGCGCACATCGGTGCCGCCCTGCTTCTCGGTCATGCCCATGCCAAGCGTCATGGCGGACTTCTGCGCCCACGGCCGGAACGACGGGTCATAGGCATGGGCGGCGATCTTCGGCATCACCTGCGCCCGCAAATCGGGCTGCGCGGAGAGCGCCGCGACCGAAGCCCGCGTCATGGTGATCGGGCACATATGCCCGTTCTCGACCTGCGCGGCCATGTAGAAGCGCGCCGCGCGTGCCACTTCCGCCGGCGCGCCGGTCGGGGAGCCATCGGCATTCCACGTCGAGCAATGCAGGCCCGCCGCCATGCTCTCCGCCATGAAGCGGTGATAGGCCGGGTGAAATTGCACGATCTCGCCATGCAGGCGCGGCGGGTGACTGTCGGCGAGGCGTGCCATTTCAAACATCTCAGCCCGACCCCAATGCCGCCCAAAGGCCGACAGCGCCTCCCGTTCCGCATTAGCCCCGTTCGCGGCCACCGCCTCCTGCAGAGGGCGATCGGACCGGAACAAATCGACATCCGCGAAGGGGGGCGGCTGATTGTCTATTGGGTCGCGCGGCTCGGGCATCGCATTTCCATGGCACAGTCCGTCGCTGCCATTCTAGCAGAAGACACGGTCGCACGAATTTAAGCCTGTATTGGGGATGGCGAGAAACGCGCCTTGCGGGCCCCGCCCGATCGGCCTATAGAGCCGCCTTTAATGAACATCGCGGCCACATCCTCATTCGTCCTCAAGCGGCGGCACCTGTTGGGGATCGAGGGCCTTTCGCGCCAGGAGATCGAAGGTCTCCTCGACCTTTCCGAAGAATTCGTCGAGCTCAATCGGCAGATCGAGAAAAAGCGCACCTCGCTGCGCGGACGCACCCAGATCAACCTGTTCTTCGAATCGTCGACCCGCACGCAATCCTCGTTCGAACTGGCCGGTAAGCGCCTCGGCGCCGATGTCATGAACATGGCGGTCGGTTCCTCGGCGATGAAAAAGGGCGAGACGCTGATCGACACCGCGATCACGCTGAACGCCATGCATCCGGACATTCTGGTGGTGCGCCATCATGCCTCCGGGGCGGTCGAATTATTGGCGCAGAAGGTCGACGGCTCGGTCATCAATGCCGGCGACGGCGCGCACGAGCATCCGACCCAGGCGCTGCTGGATGCGCTGACCATCCGCCGCAACAAGGGCCGGATCGAAGGACTGATCGTCGCCATCTGCGGCGACGTACTGCATTCGCGCGTTGCGCGATCCAACATCATCCTGCTCAACGCGATGGGCGCGCGGGTGCGCGTGGTCGGACCCTCGACCTTGCTGCCGCCTCATGTCGAACGCATGGGCGTCGAGGTCACACGCGACATGCGCGAGGGCTTGCAGGACGCCGATATCGTGATGATGTTGCGGCTGCAGCGCGAGCGCATGAACGGCTCCTTCGTACCGTCCACGCAGGAATATTTCGCCTATTTCGGCCTCGACCAGAAGAAGCTTGCCTATGCCAAGCCGGACGCGCTGGTGATGCATCCGGGTCCGATGAACCGTGGCGTCGAGATCGACTCGAGCGTGGCCGACGGTGCCCAATCGCTCATTCGCGAACAGGTTGAGATGGGCGTCGCCGTGCGCATGGCGGTGCTGGAAGCCCTGTCCCGCAACCTGCCGAATGCCTAGTGTGGTGGTTCGGAAATCCGCTTCATTTGTCGACGCACCATGATCA
>NZ_JBKBVB010000165.1:0-7752 GCF_046289595.1 Pseudorhodoplanes sp. | reverse complement strand
GAAGGCCGAGCTGACCACCACCGACCTCTCCGCCGCCAAGAAGAAGGCGAAGAAGAAGGCCAAGAAGGCCGAGCTGACCACCACCGACCTCTCCGCCGCCAAGAAGAAGGCGAAGAAGAAGAAGGCCAAGAAGGCCGAGCTGACCACCACCGACTTCTCCGCCGCCAAGAAGAAGGCGAAGAAGAAGGCCAAGAAGGCCGAGCTGACGAATGTCGTCGACTTCTCCGCTGCGAAGAAGAAGGCGAAGAAGAAGACCAAGAAGGCAGAGAACGTGATCCTGTACCGGATCGCTGCCTAATCGAATTCAGCGCGGATCGCCCGCGCGAAAACGGCCGGACCCTCGGGTCCGGCCGTTTTGCATTTTTCAGGCTTGGGCAGAAGTGGCAGTTACGGCTCGCCGACGGTCAGGTCCGGCGCATCGGGATGTTTGATCCCGACGATGTGGTAGCCGGCATCCACATGATGGATTTCGCCGGTCACGCCCCGCGACATGTCGGACAGAAAATACGCCGCGGCATCGCCCACTTCATCCAGCGAAACATTCCGGCGCAGCGGCGTGTTATATTCGTTCCACTTGAGGATGTACCGGAAGTCGCCGATGCCGGACGCGGCAAGCGTCTTGATCGGCCCCGCCGAGATGGCGTTGACGCGGATATTCTTCACGCCGAGATCGGCGGCGAGATAGCGCACGGATGATTCCAGTGCCGCTTTGGCGAGGCCCATCACGTTGTAATGCGGCATCCACTTCTCCGCACCGTAATAGGTCAGCGTCAGCATCGAACCGCCATTCGTCATCAGCTTCTCGGCGCGCTGCGCGATCGCCGTGAACGAATAGCAGGAGATCAGCATCGTCTTGACGAAATTGTCCTCGGTGGTGTCGACGTAGCGGCCGTCGAGCTGATCCTTGTCGGAAAACGCGATGGCATGGACCACGAAATCCAGCGAGCCCCATGCGGCGCGCACCGCATCGAAGACGGCGTCGATGGTCTTGGCTTCCGAAACATCGCAATGGCCAACAACAATCCCGTCGACTTCTTCGGCCAGCGGTTCGACGCGCTTTTTCAACGCCTCGCCCTGGTAGGTGAAGGCGAGATCAGCGCCATGGTTACGGCAGGCCCGCGCGATCCCCCAGGCGATTGAACGATTATTCGCAACCCCCATGATCAGGCCGCGCTTGCCGCGCATCAGGCCAGAAGCATCCGCCATTGCTGTTCCTTTTTCAGGCGTTTTTGTGCGCCATCTTGTGGCATAGGGTATTCCGGCCTTCAAGAAGCCGGGGATCGCCGCCTGCAAGCCCGTGAAATATCGGAATAGTGAATGTCCTGAGGGGTTTATCTGCAGGAAAACAGCCTGTGCCGGGACCGCGGCCGACCCAACACAGGACCGAGGCAGCAACAGCATGAGCAGCTTTCGCCACGATGTCGAAGCCAATGTCCCCGCACTGCGACGGTATGCCCGGGTGCTGACCCGGGATGCGGAGCTCGCCGACGACCTTGTCCAGGATACGCTGGTCCGGGCGCTGCGGTCTGAGCATCTGTTTCATGGCGGCGAAATCCGGTCCTGGCTGTTCACCATCCTGACCAACCTGAACCGCAACCGGCTGCGTTCGCTGGCACGGCGACCCCTGACCGCCAGCCTCGACGACAATGACGCCCCCGATTCGGCAGGACCCGAGGCCGGCAGCCGCGATATCGAGCGGGCGCTCGACCTCCTGGTCGACGATCAGAGACAGGCGCTCCTGCTGGTGGTGCTCGAAGGTCTTTCATATCGCGAGGTCGCGGATATCCAGGGCGTGCCGATCGGGACCGTGATGTCGCGGCTGGCGCGCGCGCGGGCCCAGATCAAGGCCTATCTCGACGGCGAGCGCCCGGCGCTGCGCCGTGTGAAGTAATGAGGTGAATAATGGTCGATCGGACCTCCCCGGTCACCGAAGACGAACTCCACGCCTATGTCGATGGCGAACTGCCGATCGACCGCGTGGCTGCGGTCGAGGAATGGCTCGCCGCACATCCGGAGGATTCCGTGCGCGTGACTGCCTGGCGCAAGCAGGCGGATGCGATCCGCGCGCGCTTCGGACAATCCCTCACCGAGCCGGTGCCGGCACGGCTGCGGATCGAGGCGCTGCTGCGTTCGGGGCGCAACTGGCGGGCGATCGCGGCTGCCGTGGCGGCACTGGCATTCCTGGTCGGCGGCGTCTCGGGCTGGATGGCACGCAGCACGACGGAGGTTGTCGCTGCCGTCGGCGATCCGGCAGACGATCTGGCACAGCGCGCGCTCGCCGCGCATAAACTTTATATCGGTGAAATCCGCCATCCGGTCGAAGTCGGCGCCGACGAGGCACATCTGAGCCCGTGGCTGTCGCGGCGGATCGGCACCACGCTGCGAATTCCGGATTTCTCCGCCTTCGACATGAAGCTGCTTGGCGGCCGGCTTTTGCCGGGAGAAGCTGGGCCGGCTGCCCTTCTCATGTACGAGAACGGCAGCGGCGACCGGATCACCTTCTACCTGTCGAAGCTGAACCATCCGCAAATGGCGTTCCGCTACTACACCTCGGACCATGTCGCCGCGATCCGGTGGGTGGTCGGGGATTACGGCTATGTCGTCTCGGGGCCTGCCGACAAGATGCGGTTGAAGGAATTGGCGCGGGCCGCGTTCGAGCAGCTTGAGAACCGGGCGCCGCCGCCGGCGAACCGTTCGTCGAACGAGCCGCTGGTCAGCCGCCATGGCGGCTGATGCCGCGGCGAACCAGCCCGAAATTGCCCGATCAAGCTAAAGTCTTGCGCGGATCATAGGGCGCCTCATCGCGCCATTTGCGCATCAGGTCTTCGAGCGCCGGGTCGGCATTGTCGGGCAGCACGATGCGGATTGTTGCGAGCAGATCGCCCCGGCCGGTCTTGTCCGGCAGCCCCTTGCCCCTGAGACGGAAGGTGCGCCCGCTGCTGGTATTGGCGGGGATATTGAGTTCCACTGCACCGTCGAGCGTTGGTACCCGCACCTTGCCGCCGAGCACCGCCTCGTAAAGCGTGACCGGCAATTGCAGACGGATATTGGCACCTTCGCGTTCGAAATAGGGGTGCTTGGCGATATGGACGGTGATGATGGCATCGCCTGCCGGACCGCCGTCCGAAAAGCCCTGCCCCTTCAGCCGGATCTGCTGGCCGTCGGACAACCCTGCCGGAATCTTGACATCGACTTCCTTGCCGGTCGGCAGATAGACCCTGCGGGTACCGCCATGGGCGAGATCGGACAGCGTGATCGTGGTTGAGGCCATCGCATCGCGCCCGGGAGGCGGCGCGAATTCTTCCGGTTCGAACTGGCGTGCCCCGCCGCGGCGGGCGCGGCCACCCATCATTTCCTTGAGAATATCGTCGATGCCGCCGAAACCGCCGGCGCGGCCGCCGCGCTGCGCGCCCTGCGGACCGAAAGTGAAGGTCTCGAAATGGATATCCGGCCCCGCGCCCGCGCCAGCGTGAAAGCCGCCGGGATGCGCGCCTTCGAAGCCTTGGAAGCCCTGGAAGCCCTGGAAGCGGGGCTTGCCCTCGGCATCGATCTCGCCCGCGTCGAATTGCTTGCGCTTGGCCTCGTCGCCCAGAATCTCATACGCGGCGTTCGCCTCCGCGAATTTTTCGGCGGCTTTCGGATCGTTCTTGTTGGCGTCCGGATGGTGCTTCTTGGCAAGCTTGCGAAAGGCCGACTTGATCTGGCCAGCATCAGCCCCTCGCGGCACCCCCAAAACCTCGTAGGGGTCGCGCATGTGAAGACGAACTCCTTGTTGGCAGAAGCCGGACCGGGCCCGGCTCGTCGAGGACAGTTTATTTGGGACTGTAATCCGGTTTTCGCAACGCTGCAGCGCGATTTGCCGTCCATTTTGGCCGCATTTACGAGCGGCGCCAGGCCTTGAGCCTGCGGATCTCCCACTCGCCTTTCGCAGCCCGGCAGGCTTCCCCCTGCATCCAGGATTCCGTTCCCTGCGCCACATGGCTCGCGATGAAATCGCGGCACAATTCGCCTTCCATGCGATAGGCCGCCGCGACCGGTGTGACCGTACCCCGCGCCCCGGAATGCGGATTTTCCCAGGGCAGACTTGTGTGATCGGCGTCGCGGCGCATCAGCTCGACCGCGGCAACCTTGGCATATGCCAGATCGGAGGCCGGCGGCAGCCCGCTGCCCTCCGGGGAGGGCGGGCTGAGGATGGCTCCGGTATGCGCCGGCGCGTCCTTGGCGCCGGGGCCGGACACCTGCACATTGCTGCTGCAGCCGCCAATGAGGATACCCAGCGCCAGCATCAACCCGCCGCCGCGCAGCATTCGGCATAGGCGCGCGCACGGCGCTCGCCTATATACGGCGGATCGGACGGCTGATACCGGGCCGGCCACTCGGTGCTCCACGGAATGACAGACACACCCGCCATTGAACATCCGGACTTGTTAAGGAACGGTGATTTCACCGAGGCGTCCGAACCGCTTGCCCTGTTTGCGGCATGGATGGAGGAAGCCCGGCGGTCCGAACCGAACGATCCCAACGCGATGGCGCTCGCGACAGCAGGCGCCGACGGCTTTCCCGACGTCCGTATGGTCCTGCTCAAGGGCTTCGACGAGGAGGGCTTCGTCTTCTACACCAATCTGGAAAGCGCCAAGGCGCGCGAATTGCGGGAGCGTCCGCAGGCGGCGCTGGCGTTTCACTGGAAGTCGCTGCGCCGTCAGGTCCGTGTGCGCGGCCATGTCACGCCGGTGAGCGAGGCGGAGGCCGACGCCTATTTCGCGACACGGCCGCGGCTCGCGCAGATCGGGGCCTGGGCCAGCAGGCAATCCTCTCCGCTCGAGAGCCGTCTGGCATTTGAGAAGGCGGTCGCCGCCGTCACCGCGCGTTATCCTCTAGGCACGATACCACGGCCGCCTTTCTGGTCGGGCTTCCGGATTTCACCCGTGGCGATGGAATTCTGGCATGATCGGCCGTTCCGGCTGCATGACCGCATCGTGTTTGCGCGGGGCACACCGCAGGAAGCCTGGACCAAGACACGCCTTTACCCGTAACGGCCCGGTCACGACCGCGCGTTCAGCAGGGACGAGCCCATGCCTTCCTCCGATCATAACGGTCCGCGCCGCACCCTGCTCCTGACCGGTGCCAGCCGCGGCATCGGGCACGCGACGGTGAAACGTTTCTCCGCGGCGGGCTGGCGGGTCATTACCTGCTCGCGTCAGCCCTTCCCTGAAAACTGCCCCTGGGAGGCGGGACCTGAGGACCACATCCAGGTCGATCTCGGCGATCCGGCCAATACCGAAGAAGCGATCGCAGAAATCAAGCGCAGGCTCCCGGACGGACAATTGCATGCTCTCGTCAACAACGCCGGGATTTCGCCGAAGGGACCGCAAGGCGGCCGCCTGAGTGCGATCGAAACTGACGTGAAGACCTGGCAGCACGTCTTTCAGGTCAATTTCTTTGCGCCGATCATGCTGGCGCGCGGCCTGATCGACCAGCTCAAAGCGACCCACGGCTCGGTGGTCAACGTCACCTCAATCGCAGGATCGCGGGTCCATCCCTTTGCCGGCGCGGCTTACGCCACGTCGAAAGCGGCGCTCGCCGCACTGACCCGCGAGATGGCCGCCGATTTCGGACCGCTCGGCATTCGAGTCAATGCCATTGCGCCGGGCGAGATCGACACCGCGATCCTGTCGCCGGGCACCGAAAAGATCGTCGAACAGCAGATCCCGATGCACCGGCTCGGCACGCCCGACGAGGTGGCGAAGATCATCTACGTGCTGTGTACCGAGACGTCCTCCTACGTGCATGGCGCGGAAATTCACATCAACGGCGGCCAGCACGTCTGAGCCGCGGCGCTACAGCCATTTTTTCCACCGGAAATAGGCGTAGGGCAGGATAGCGGAGAATACCATCGCGATCAGGGCGGCCGGGTAGCCGTAGACCGTCTTCAACTCGGGCATGAACTCGAAATTCATGCCGTAGATCGATGCGACGAGCGTCGGCGGCATCATCACCACCGCGACCACCGAGAACAGCTTGATGATGTTGTTCTGCTCGATGCTGACGAGCCCCACCATCGCATCGAGCAGGAACGTGATTTTGTTGGAAAGGAAATTGGTATGGTCCGACAGCGACTGCACGTCGCGTTGCATGGTCTTGAGCTGCGCGCGGGTTTCCTTGGGCCAACGCAAGCCGTCGTCCTCATGCGCCAGGAACAGCACGAGCCGTCCGATCGACACCAGACTCTCGCGAACCTTCGACGTCAGGTCGCCCTTGCGGCCGAGCGTGAACAGGATGCCCTGATAGACCCGCGACGAACCGCCCCGGCTTCGCCGCTGTTCGAAAATCCGGCGGGACACCTGATCGACCTCCACGCCGATGCGTTCCAGAATGTCGGCATTGCGGTCGATCACTGCATCCAGAAGATCCATCAGCACCGCCTGGCCGGTGACGTTGGCCGGACAGGATCGCCCAAGTTTGTGGCGAGTCATCGCAAACGGACGCGGCTCGTCGTAGCGGACCGTTACCAGCCGCTGGCCGGCCAGGATGAACGATACCGCCGTGGTCACCGGCGAGGGCGTGTCGGATTGCGACATCAAGGTCGCAGTCATGTAGCGCGCGCCATTTTCCACATAGAGACGGCTGGAAATCTCGATTTCCTGCATCTCCTCGCGGGTCGGGATCGCAACGCCGACCAGCCGCTCGACCAGCTTGTCTTCTTCGAGAGTCGGATTGAGCAGGTCGAGCCAGACCGCCGCCTCGGGAATGCCTTCCCCGGACTCCCAGTGATGCGGCTCCAGCGTGGTTTCACGCGGAACATAGACGGTTAGCATGAACGTTCCCCGGATGCGGTTCAGACCGCGGCGGCGAAGTCATGCCTTCTCGCTGGCCGGGCCGGCAAGGCCCAAATAAGCCCTCGGCAGTGCAATGGGCGTGTCAGGATCCCCGGTTCTGACGATCCTTGCGCGGGGCGGGTTCGCGCCGGCTCTCGCCGCCATAGGGCAACGCAGCAACCAGAGCTGAGATGGCGATCCGGCCGTAGCGCCGGTCAAGCTCCGGCTCTTGCCGGCTTTCGGCACGCTCGCCGCGGGTGGTCGATTCGGTCATGGATGGCTCTCCTCCAAGGGTATGGCGTTCGGCCAGTTGATGTGGTGGCCTGTTCGTTTTGTGGCGGCCTGCGTCGCGGTAAACTTGGCCTGTTCGCTTGCGTCGCGTTGAAAGCTGCCGGAAGAATTGGCAGTGAGTGGGGCGGAATTGGGCGGCGAATGGTATGACTTGGGGGCACGGCCTCACAAAGCCGTGTGCCGCCGTGTTCGGTGGTGGCGGACCAAGGTAAACTGTCGCTTAAGGGCTTGGACGTAGCCTTGTCCGAACGCCCATGCCGTTTTCGCATTGCGGCATTCGTGCAACACCCTCACAGGAGCGGTGCGACTTTGGCGCCGAAATGCTGGATGACTGGCGTTTTTCCGCTATGGTCCCATCGAAATTTACGCCAGAACGGCGCTTCATCGGGGAATGGATGGCGATGCGCCTGATCGCGCTTCTCCTTTTGGCTGTTGGCTTGTCGGGTTGCGTCGCTTCGACCAACGCGAAATACGAGCCTGCGTCCGAAGCCAATCTGAAGCCGCGGGATCGCGAGCTGCTGGCGAAGGCGCCATATGAGAAGGTCCAGATTCCGGAGCCTTACAGGCGGCACATCGTCAATTATCATCGCAAGGAATCGCCTGGATCGATCGTGGTCGATGCCGATTCGCGCTTCCTTTATTACGT
>NZ_JBKBVB010000164.1:0-7978 GCF_046289595.1 Pseudorhodoplanes sp. | reverse complement strand
CGTCACGAAGTGACAGCCGATCTGCGCGGCAGCTACATCTGGTACAACGACAACAACCTCGACAATCTGAACAAGCCCGACATCAATCTTAAGGGCACCGGGCGGCTCGACATCACCAAGCAGACCAAGGCGGATGTCGAAGGCCGGTTTGCGCTTCTCGCCGACAATCCGGGCGATCCCAACCTTCCGGCCGATGTGGCCAAGCCGCCGCTCTATACCGTGGCCGGCGGCACCGCCGGCTTCACCCACAGCTTCAACCGGCTGGAATTGTCGCTGAAGGGCAGCATCGACCGCACCGTCTATGGCGATGCCGAGCTGAACAACGGGACGCTGCTCGATCTGCGCGACCGCAACTATAACCAGTATGGCGTCAGGCTGCGCGCCTCCTACGAGACGCTGCCGGGCATCAAGCCATTCGTGGAATATGGCATCGATCAACGCCGCCACGATCAAGAGAACGACGCCGCGGGCGTTGCGCGCAATTCGGACGGCTGGACCATCAAGGCCGGTTCGCAATTCGAATTGTCGCGCTATCTGGTCGGCGAGGTCTCGGCCGGCATGCTGGAGCGCAAATATGCCGATACGGTTTTTCCGACCATCCGCGCCCCGCTGATCGATGCGTCGCTGACCTATTACGCAACGCCGCTGACCACGCTGAAGGCAACCGCGGCCACGACAGTCGACGAATCCGTGCTGCCGGGCGTTGCCGGTGCGCTGCGTCGCGATTTCGGTTTCGCCATCGACCACGCCTTCCGGCGGTGGCTGATCGGCAATGTCACGCTCGGCTACGGCACCGAC
This sequence comes from Pseudorhodoplanes sp., assembly GCF_046289595.1. Classification (GTDB taxonomy): domain Bacteria; phylum Pseudomonadota; class Alphaproteobacteria; order Rhizobiales; family Xanthobacteraceae; genus Pseudorhodoplanes. Next base: position 7,180 of record NZ_JBKBVB010000164.1, on the reverse strand, counting down.
ACATACGAGGGCTCAGACCGCAAGGACGAGCGCTACACATTCGCCACCAGCCTGATCTACAAGGCGACCCGCGAGCTGCATTTCAAGGCAGAAGCCCGGCAGGAGCGGCTAAAGTCCACCGTCGAGGGGCAGGACTACACCACGAATATCGTCACCGTGGGGCTCAGGCTGCAGCGGTAGCAGGTCTATCCCAGCAGCTGCTTCAGCTCTTCGCGCAGTTCCGGCGCGATGTCCTTGCGCTTCAGCGCATAGGCAACATTGGCGGTGAGGAAGCCGAGCTTGGAGCCGCAATCGAAGGAACGGCCTTCGAACTTGACCGCGTAGAACGGCTGGGTCTTGGCGAGCGCGATCATGGCATCGGTCAGCTGGATCTCGCCGCCGGCGCCGGTCTGCTGGTTTTCCAGAATGCCGAATATCTCCGGCTGCAGGATATAGCGGCCGGTGATCGACAGGTTCGATGGCGCATCCTCGCGTTTCGGCTTCTCCACCATCTTGGTGATCGCAACCGCCTTCCCGGCGTTCTTGCCGGAATCCTTTTCGACGCCGACGATGCCATACATGTGCACGCGGTCCATCGGCACTTCCTCGACCGCGATGAGATTGGCCCTGCTCTTCTGCTTGTTGTAGGCGGCGACCATCTGCGCCAGACAGCCCGGCTCGTTCTGCACCAGAACGTCCGGCAGCACCACGGCAAACGGCTCGTTGCCGACGATCTCGCGCGCGCACCAGACCGCATGGCCAAGGCCGAGCGGCGATTGCTGGCGGGTGAAGCTCGTGGTGCCGGCCGCGGGCGTGTCCTGATCGAGCAGCTTCAGCTCGCTTTTCTTGTGGCGCTCCTTGAGCGTGACTTCGAGTTCGAATTGCCGGTCGAAATGATCCTCGATCACCGACTTGTTGCGTCCGGTGACGAAGATCAGATGCTCGATCCCGGCCTCGCGCGCCTCGTCCACGACGTGCTGGATCAGCGGGCGGTCGACCACGGTCAGCATTTCCTTCGGCATCGCTTTGGTGGCGGGGAGAAAACGGGTGCCGAGCCCGGCCACCGGGAAAATCGCTTTACGAATAGGCTTCATAGGGGAACCGGAGAAAGAGGAGAGACCGGATTGGTGTTAGCACGCGGGTGCGGCAAAACACCCCCCGAACATCGCAAATCCTCCACGGATTTGTGAATGTTATTAATGGTCTGGCAACCCTATCCGTTCCCCATAGGACGCGGATTGTTTCATGGTGCGGTTGCGTGAGGCTGCGATGGCCTGTCGGTGGGGAAGTGTGTCGCGATTGTGGCTATCGGCGGCGTTCGCGACGGCACTGACCGGCTGTGCCGGCGGTGCGGTGGAGGATCGCGCGATGGTCGCCGCGACCGCATCGATCCCGCAGACGCCGCCTCCCTCGGCGGTCGCCCCGGCGCGTGCGGCCGCAGGTCCGGCGCCGCAAAGTCCGGCTCAGGCGCGGTCGCGGCGCGCCTTCGCGCAGGCCAACGGCCCGCAATGGAGCGGCGAGGACGGCGCGTCCGGCCATCCGCTGATGACCTCCGACGCCATCCGCGCCGCCGCTGCCGATTTCCAGGGCTGCCTGCAGCGGCTTTATCCGGCCGCATCCAGGCGCGGCATTCCGAAGCAGGCCTTCGATGCCATGACCCGCGATCTCACTCCCGATCTGCGGATCATGGATCTGGTCGACGCTCAGCCGGAATTCACCCTCGCATTCTGGGACTATCTGGACCGGCTGGTCGGCGAAGAGCGCATCCAGCGCGGCCGTGAGCTGCTGGCCGCGCACAAGGCGGTGTTCGATGCGATGGAGGCCCGTTACGGCGTCGACCGCTATGTCATCACCGCAATCTGGGGCATCGAATCGAAATATTCGACCATGATGGGCGAGCGCCCGGTGCTGCGATCGACGGCGACGCTCGCCTGTATCGGCCGCCGCCAGGACTATTTCCGTAACGAGTTTCTGGCCGCCCTCGAAATCCTGTATCGCGGCGACGTGCATCCGGACCGCATGAAAGGTTCCTGGGCCGGCGCTTTCGGGCCGACCCAGTTCATGCCGACGGTCTACAAGACCTATGCGGTCGATGCCGATGGCGACGGCCGGCGCGACCTGACCAGCTCCGTTCCCGATCTCCTGTTCTCAACGGCGAATTATTTCCGGCGTCATCATTGGGAGACCGGGCAGACCTGGGGCTACGAGGTCGTGGTCCCGAAAAACTTCAATTTCATGCTGGCGGACCGCAGCAAGGTCATGACCATTCGCGAATGGGAGCAGCTCGGCATTCGCCGCGCCGGCGGCCGGCCGTTCCCGCGCGCATCCGACCGGGCCTTCCTGATGGTGCCGGCCGGCAGCCAGGGGCCGGGCTTCCTGATGCTCAACAATTTCCGCGTGATCATGCGCTACAACCCGGCGGAAGCCTATGCACTGGCGATCGGCCATCTCGCCGACCGGCTGCGGGGCGGCGAGCCCTTTACCCAGCAATGGCCGCGGCACGAGCGCGTTCTGACCCGTGACGAACGGCGGGAAATGCAGGAATTGCTGGCCCGCCGGGGCTTCGACGCGGGGCAGCCGGATGGCCGGTTCGGACCGAAAACGCGGGCCGCGATCCGCGATTTCCAGGCGCGCGCCGGCTTGGTGCCTGACGGGTTCCCGAGCGTGACGGTGCTGGCAAGGCTGCGCGGAAATTAACGGTTTGATTGCCGGGTAAAGGGTTCGCCGACCTTCGCCTTGCCATGTTCTTTTGCTATGCAATGTCGGGTGGCCCGGCGGCTTGAGCCGCGGCCACGACGGCACGGAACGCGATGAATCGGCGGCACACAGCGCGAAAGCACGTCTTGGTGAAGGCCATTGGCTTCGGCGCTCTGGCGTTCGCGGCGGCTGCAATGAGCTGGCCCGCACAGGCGCAGTTCTTTCCGTTCGACGACCGCTTTTTCGGCCCGCCGCGACAGCAGAAGCCGCGACCGCCGGTGCAGCAGGATTTTTCCACCGCCCCCGCGCCAAAGAAGGCTGAAGCACCGCCGACCATCCGCATTCTGGTGTTCGGCGATTCCATGGCCGACTGGCTTGCCTTTGGACTTGAAGAACAGCTCGCGGAGACGCCCGAAATCGGCATCCTGCGCAAGCATCGGGCGTTTTCCGGCCTGATTCGCTACGAGCAAAAGAGCGACGCAGAATGGCCTAAGGTGGCGCGCGAGCAGATCGCCGCCGAAAAGCCGCAAGCCGTCATCGTCCTGCTCGGTTTGCAGGACCGGCTGGAGATTCGCGAGAAGGCGCCCGCGAAGCCGCAACCGCAGCCGCAGACCCAGCAGAAGCCCGGGCCCAACGGTCAGCCGGCGCAGCAGCAGCAGCAGCAGCAGACGCAGAAGCCGGCCGACAATAGCGACGACGAGACCCCGACGATCGCGAGCCCCGAGCCGCAACGCGCGACCCGGCCGGCCGGTCCGGCTGAGTTCCGCAGCGAAAGATGGGAAGAGCTCTACGGCGCCAGGATCGACGACATGATCGCGGCGCTGCGGACGGCGAATGCGCCGGTGCTGTGGGTCGGCATCCCGGCGGTCCGCGGCGCGAGGTCGACGTCGGACATGCAGTATCTCAACGACATCATCCGCCCGCGCGTGGAAAAGGCCGGCATGATCTTCGTCGATGTCTGGGATGGCTTTGTCGACGAGCGCGGCAATTTCATGCAACGCGGTCCGGACGAGACCGGCCAGATCCGGCAATTGCGCACGTCGGACGGCGTCCATTTCACCCGGTTCGGCGCCCGCAAGCTTGCGCATTATGTCGAGCGCGACCTGAAGCGCGTGCTGCGCGAGCCGATACCGGCTGCGCTCACGAATGTGTCGGTCGACCCGCAACCGGCGCAGCCGGCGAAGCCGACCGGTCCCGCGGCGCGGCCGCTCGCCGGACCGGTCATTTTGCTGGGCACGCCGCTGCAGGAACCGACAGAACTTGCCGGCGGTCCGCCGGAGAAGGCTGCGCCGGTGCTCGATGCAGTGGCGACACGAACCCTGGTGCGCGGCGAACCGCAGCGCAGCGAGCCCGGCCGCGCAGACGATACGTCATGGCCGCCGCGGATGCCGAATCTCGTCGCCGCCGAACCGCTGCCGCCGACCGGCCCGCCGCTCGCGATCGTGCGTGCGCCGGTTGCTGCGGCGGCGACCCAGCAGGCCGCGGCGCCGGGTGCAAAGCCCGGTGCGCCCGCCCCGGGCACCCGCGTTGCGAGTCAGCCGCAGCGCCAGCAACAGGCGCCGACCTTCTGGCGGCGTCCGGCAGCGGAGGGACCGCCGCGCTTCTTCTTCGGGCTGTTCGGCCGGTAAGATCGGGCGCTCACCGCGGCAGCGTGGTCGATCCCATCAGGAACTTGTCGATGGCATGCGCGCATTGGCGGCCCTCGCGGATCGCCCAGACCACCAGCGACTGGCCGCGGCGCATGTCCCCGGCTGCAAACACTTTGTGGATCGAGGTCTTGTAGTCCTCGGTATTGGCCTTCGCGTTGCCGCGCGGATCGAGCGCGACGCCGAGCGAAGCGAGCATGCCGTCCTTCACCGGATGCACGAAGCCCATCGCCAGCAGCACGAGATCGGCCTTCACGGTGAATTCGGTCCCGGGAATGGGCTTGATCTTGTCGTCGGCGCGTACGCAGCGCAGCGCCTTGATCTTGCCGTTCTCGCCTTCGAAGGCCTGCGTCAGCACCGAGAATTCGCGGACAGCGCCTTCGTCATGGCTCGATGAGGTGCGCAGCTTGTAGGGCCAGTCCGGCCAGGTCAGCGCCTTGTTTTCGCGCACCGGCGGCATCGGCATGATCTCGAAATTCGTCACCGAGAGCGCGCCTTGCCGGATCGAGGTGCCGATGCAGTCCGATCCGGTATCGCCGCCGCCGATCACCACCACATGCTTGCCGGTGGCGAGGATTTCCTTGACGCCGTTCAGCGGCTCGCCGGAGACTCTCCGGTTCTGCTGCGGCAGGAAGTCCATCGCGAAATGGATGCCGTCGAGGTCGCGGCCGGGGATCGGCAGATCGCGCGGATGCTCCGCGCCGCCGGTCAGCGCCACCGCGTCATATTCCGCGACCAGCTTCTCGACCGGCAGGTTGACCCCGACATGCGCGCCGTAATGGAAGGTGACGCCCTCGGCCTCCATCTGCTTGATCCGCATGTCGACGATTCCCTTCTCCATCTTGAAGTCGGGAATGCCGTAGCGCAGGAGGCCGCCGGCCTTTGCGAATTTCTCGTAGACATGGACCTCGTGCCCGGCGCGCGCGAGCTGCTGCGCGCAGGCAAGGCCCGCCGGGCCGGAGCCGACGATGGCGACCGTCTTGCCGGTCTTGTGCTGCGCCGGTTCAGGCTTGATCCAGCCGCTTTCGATCGCCTTGTCGGCGATCGCGCATTCGATGGTCTTGATGGTGACCGGGTTGTCGTCGATGTTCAGCGTGCAGGACGCCTCGCAGGGCGCGGGACAAACGCGGCCGGTGACTTCCGGGAAATTGTTGGTGGAGAGCAGGTTGCGCGCCGCCTCTTCCCAGTTGCCGCGATAGACGAGGTCGTTCCAGTCCGGGATCTGGTTGTTGACCGGGCAGCCGTTGTGACAATACGGGATGCCGCAATCCATGCAGCGCGCGGCCTGCTCGCGCGTCTCGCTCTCCGGCAGCGGCAGCACGAATTCGCGAAAATGCTTGATCCGCTCCTCGACCGGAGCGTAATCGCGATCCTCGCGTTCGATTTCGAGGAAGCCCGTAATCTTACCCATTGACGAACGATCTCACTCCGCCGCCTCGAGCGCCTGCGCGGCCGCGATTTCCTTGAGCGCGCGACGATATTCGAGCGGCATGACCTTGCGGAACTTGCTGCGATAGCTCTGCCAATTGTCGAGAATCGCCTGCGCCCGCGTCGATCCGGTCAGCTTGGCGTGCTGGCCAATATAGTAGCGCAGGCGTTCGGCGTCGTAGCGGGTCATGTCGGTCAGGATCTCGACGCGGCCCGCGGTCTCCAGGTCGTGCCGGGAATGATAGAAGCGGGCATTGGCCTCTTCTTCCTCCGGAACCGGCTCGAGCTCGACCATCGCCATATTGCAGAGCTTCTCGAAATCGCCGGTCTCATCGAGCACATAGGCGATGCCGCCCGACATGCCGGCGCCGAAATTGCGCCCGGTCGGGCCGAGCACGATCACGATGCCGCCGGTCATGTATTCGCAGCAATGGTCGCCCGCGCCTTCCACCACGGCGACCGCGCCGGAATTGCGCACGGCGAAGCGTTCGCCGGCAACACCGCGGAAATAGCATTCGCCGGAGATCGCACCGTACAGCACGGTGTTGCCGACGATGATGGATTCCTCCGGCACGATGCCGGAATCGGATGTCGGCCGCACAATGATCTTGCCGCCCGAGAGGCCCTTGCCGACATAGTCGTTGCCTTCGCCCTGCAGGTCGAAGGTGATGCCCTTGGCGAGCCAGGCGCCAAAGCTCTGACCCGACGTGCCGGTCAGCGACACATGGATGGTGTCGTCCGGCAGGCCCTCATGGCCGTAGCGCTTGGCCACTTCGCCCGACAGCATCGCGCCGGCGGAGCGGTCGATATTGTGGATTTCGGCCGCAATCTTCACCGGCGCACCGCGATCGAGCGCGGGGCCCGCCTGCGCGATCAGCTTGCGGTCGAGAATATCGTGGATCTTGTGATCCTGGCGTTCGCAATTGTAGATCGCCACCCCCTCCGGTGCGACCGGCTTGGTGAACAGCTTCGAGAAGTCGAGACCCTTGGCCTTCCAGTGCGCAATCACCGCGCGCTGGTCCAGCATCTGAATCTGGCCGATCATCTCGTCGAACGTGCGGAAGCCCATTTCAGCCATCAGCTCGCGCACTTCCTCGGCGACGAAGAAGAAGTAGTTGATGACGTGCTCGGGCTGGCCGGTGAAGCGCTTGCGCAGCACCGGATCCTGGGTGGCGACGCCGACCGGGCAGGTGTTGAGGTGGCACTTGCGCATCATGATGCAGCCGGCCGCGATCAAGGGCGCGGTGGCAAAGCCCATCTCGTCGGCGCCAAGCAGCGCGCCGACGACGACGTCGCGGCCGGTGCGGATGCCGCCGTCGACCTGGACCGTGATGCGGCCGCGCAGGCGGTTCGCCACCAGTATCTGGTGCGTCTCGGCAAGGCCGATTTCCCAGGGGCTGCCGGCATGCTTGATCGAGGTGAGCGGGGAG
>NZ_JBKBVB010000163.1:0-7988 GCF_046289595.1 Pseudorhodoplanes sp. | reverse complement strand
CAGCCGCGCTGCATGTTCGGCGTCGCGCGCGCGCGCGACCACCGTGGCTTTCGGCCTGATCTTTCTGACCTCCGTCACCATGCGCTCGGCGAGCCCGGGATCGGCCAGCGTCGCCACAAAAGCGCGTGCCCGTTTGGCCCCGGCGCGCTCCAGCAATTCGTGGCGGCTGGCATCGCCGAAATACACCGGACGCCCCGCTTCGCGCTGTTCGGCGACCACCGCGCCATTGGTGTCGAGCGCGATCCACGGGATATTCTCGTTGTCGAGGAGGCGCGCCACCGTCTGCCCGACCCGGCCGAAACCGCCGATCACGACATGATCGCGCAGCACGCCGGGCTCGTCGTCCGGTTCGTGATGGGCATGATCGAGCGGATCGAGCCGTTCGGCCAGCCGTCGCGCAACCGCGGCGAGGAGCGGCGTGATCATCATCGACAGGCCAGCAACCGCGACCGCAATCGTTGCCACCTCGACCGACAGTAGATTTTTGGCGCGCGCCAGCCCAATCACAATGAAGGCGAATTCACCGCCCTGCGCCAGCAGCAATGCAACTTCGGCGGCAAGCGGACGCGACACACCGAACAGGCGGGCGGCGATATAAAGAATGGCCGCCTTGACCGTGATGAGCAGGATTAGCGCGAGCAGGACCGTCCCGATATGCTGCCAAACAAGTTCGAGATCGATCACCATGCCGACGGTGACGAAGAAGATTCCGAGCAGCAACCCCTTGAACGGGTCGAGATCGACCTCGATCTGGTGGCGGTATTCGCTGTCGCTCAGCAACAGTCCGGCCAGAAAGGCGCCGAGCGCCACCGACAGTCCGGACGCGCCCGTGGCTGAGGAAATGCCGACCACGATCACGAGCGAGATCGCCATGATCAGTTCGCGGCTGCCGGTGCGCGCCGCCGATCGCATCAGCGGCGTGACGACATAGCGGCCCACCACCATGATCACGAACACGGCTGCGAAAGCCTGAACGAACGGCATAACGTAATCGAGGACTTCGCGGTGTCCCGCGCTGCGCGCCTCGAGAATGCCGACGCTGAACAGGATCGGCACCACGCACAAATCCTGGAACAGCAGGACGGACAGCGCAACGCGACCGACCGGTGCCGCGGAACGGTGCTGATCGACCAGAAGCTGCATCACGATCGCGGTCGACGACAGCGCAAAGCACATGCCGATGATGACGCCGGTCGGCGGCGGAAATCCGCTATAGCGGATGATGGCACCGATGGCGAAAATCGAGGCCAGCACCTGCACGGTGCCGACGCCGAGCACGTAGCGGCGCAATTGCCACAGCCGCCGCATGGATAATTCCATGCCCAACAAAAACAGCAGGAAGACGATTCCGAGTTCGGCCAATGGCTCGGCGCGTTTTGGATCGTCGAGCGTCAGATAGGTGAGCCATGGGATGTTCTGCGCCAGCAGGCCGAGGCCAAAGGGGCCGAGCGCCATTCCCACCAGCAGGAAGCCCAGGACGGTGCCGACCCGGAGCCGGTGCAGCAGCGGGACGATGATGCCGGCCGCTATCAGGAAGATCAGGATGCTTTTCAGACCTTCGGCGTGGAGCACGTCAGATTTACCTTGGGACCGGCAGGGAGGAGCACAGGCAGTGTCTAATCCGATTCGCCTCGGCCCGCCGGGGCGTCATGGTTTGACGCTGCAATCCTTTGCAGACTCGGGGATTTCCAGCAACTCGACCGCCCGCTCTGCCGCATCGATGAAGGGCGAGAGGACGAGGTCGGCGCCTCCCTTGATGAAAATATCCCCCTCCTCTGTGCTATTGACGCGAACCGCGATCCGACCCCGGTAGCCCGCGTGGCGCAAGCTAACGGTCAGCGCGAGCCTGGGGTCGTCATGGGTGACGCCTTGCGCGATTGGATGGATGGCATTGACCACCCATTTCACGTCGCTCAGCGGCAGAGTCGATGGAAATTCCGGATCCTCGGCATCGCCATAGAGCGCCGGCAAGCCGAGCTTTCGCCAATGCTCGACCGCCTCGGGGTCGAAATCGATGCCGAGAATAGAGACACCGCGTCCCTGCAGGGCGCGAGCGATGGCCCGGCCATAGCGGCCCAGCCCGAACAGGACCATGTCGTAGCGCTGCCGTTCGTTTTCGACGCTGCTCTCGAATGCGTGTTCGCGCTGCGGCACCGCCCGCTCGAACCATCCGAGATAGCCTTCGCAGAACCGGTAGAGCGCGTGGGAATAGAGGATCATGTAGGTCGACAGCGTGATGGTCACGAGGCCGATCAGGGTTACGAGCCCAAGCGATTCCCTGTCGACATGACCAAGCGACAGGCCCATTGCCATGAAGATCAGCGAGAATTCGCTGATCTGAGCCACGGTCAAACCGGCGAGAAAACCGGTGCGCTTGCGGTATCCCATAGCGCCCATGATCGCCATCACGATCAGCGGGTTACCAATGAGGACGAAGGCCGAAAGGATGGTCGCGGCTCCGATTTGCGCGCCCAGATCGCTGAGATCGAGCCGCGCGCCGAGCCCGACAAAGAAAAACAAGAGCAGGAAATCGCGCAGACTGGAAAGCCGTGTCGCCACCGCCTCGCGCACGCTGGTGGAGGCGAGCGACACGCCCGCGAGCAGCCCGCCCAGTTCCTTGCCGAAGCCGAGCCAGTCGCCGGCCGCGGCGAACAGCACCGCCCAGGCCAGCGCGAAGCTGACCAGAAGCTCGGGCGTACGCGCAATCAGCTTGAGCAGCGGCTCGGCCGCAAAGCGGATGAAAAGAGCCACAAAAGCCAGCACCGCGATGCCGCTGCCAAGCACGCCGAAAACGCCGAGCCCGGACGGGCTCTTGCTGGTGCCGACCCCATAGGCCGACAGCACCACCATCGCCACCACCACCGCAATGTCCTGCACGATCAGGAAGCCGAGCGCGATGCGGCCATGCAGCGAATCCAGCTCGCGCTTGTCGGACAGAAGCTTGACGATGATGATGGTCGACGAAAAGGTCAGCGCCACAGCGATATAGAGGCTCGTCACCGTGCCGAAGCCGAGCGCAAGGCAGAGGAAGAAGCCGACGACCGAGGTGAACAGCACCTGGCCAAGTCCGGTCGCGAGCGCCACCGCGCCCAAGGCGCGGATGATCTTCAGATCAAGCTTCAGCCCGACCAGAAACAAGAGAACGCTGATGCCGATTTCGGCCAGAACGTCGATATGCGGGGCGGAGCTGACGACATGCAGGGCGCCGGCGCCGACAATGAGACCGGTGGCGATATAGGCGACGATCAGCGGCTGGCGCAGAAGCAGCCCGATAACGCCCACCCCGGCGGCGAGCGCCAGCACGAGTGCAAGTTCGTAAAAGACGGAACCGTCGCCCTCGGTCATCCGTTCCGGCGACCCGACCGCCGCCGCTCCGCTGAATCGATAGGCAGGCTTTGTTTCAGGCTCTCAGCGCAGCTTCAATGGCCTTCAGCGCCGCATCTGCCTTGGAGCCGTCCGGGCCGCCGGCCTGCGCCATGTCCGGCTTGCCGCCGCCGCCCTTGCCGCCCAGCACTTCGGAGGCCTTGCGCACCAGATCGACCGCGGAGAAGCGCGACACCAGATCGGGCGTGACGCCGACCACGATGCTGCCCTTGCCGTCATCGCTGGTGGCGACCAGCGCGACGACGCCCGAGCCGAGCTGCTTCTTGCCCTCGTCGGCGAGGCCTTTCAAATCCTTGATGTCGATACCGCTGACCGCGCGCGCCAGCAGCTTGATGTCGCCGACGGTCCTGATGCTGTCGTCGGTTCCGGCGCGGCCGCCGCCGCCCATGGCGAGCTTCTTGCGCGCTTCCGCGAGCTCGCGCTCGAGTTTCTTGCGGTCGTCGAGGAGCTGGGTGATGCGGGCCGGCATGTCGGCCACGGTGACGCGCAGGAGGTCGGCCGCGACCTGCTGTGCCGCCTGTACCGTCGCATTCGCGGCCTTGCGTGCGGCCCGTCCGGTCAGCGCCTCAAGACGGCGCACGCCGGCGGCAACGCCGGAATCCGACACCACCGAAATCAGACCGATATCGCCGGTGCGTTTGACATGGGTGCCGCCGCAAAGTTCGACCGACCAGCCGAGCGTATTGCCGCCGGCTCCGGACGGCGTGTGGCCCATCGCCACGACACGCACCTCGTCGCCATATTTCTCGCCGAACAAGGCGCGCGCACCCGAGGCCCGTGCATCGTCAATCGCCATCAGCCGGGTGGTGACCTCGGAATTCTGAGTGACGAAATCGTTGGCCATGTCCTCGACCTTCTCGATCTCCTCGGCCGTCATCGGCTTGGGATGGGAGAAGTCGAAACGGAGCCGGTCGGGCGCGACCAGCGAACCTTTCTGCGCGACGTGATCGCCCAAGATTTGGCGCAAGGCCTCGTGCAGCAGATGGGTCGCGGAATGGTTGGCGCGAATTGCGCCGCGGCGCGCATGATCGACGTCGAGCTGCAGCGCAAGCCCGGCCTTTAGGGTCCCCTCCTCGACCGTACCGAGATGGACGAACAGGTCGCCCGCCTTCTTCTGGGTATCGGTGACGCGGAAACGCACGCCGTCCGCCATCATTATCCCGGTATCGCCGACCTGACCGCCGGACTCGCCGTAAAACGGGGTCTGGTTCACGATGACGGCGCCAGTCTCGCCTTTTTTCAGTTCGGCCGTTTCCTTGCCGTCGCGCAGAAGCGCGGTGACGACGCCCTCGGCGCTTTCGGTTTCGTAGCCCAGGAACTCGGTCGCGCCGAGCTTTTCGCGCAAACCAAAGAACACCGTCTCGGCCGCGGCATCGCCCGAGCCCTTCCAGGATTCGCGCGCCTTTTCGCGCTGCTTGTCCATCGCGGCATTGAACCCCGCGACATCGACGGATATGCCGCGCGGGCGCAGCGCATCCTGGGTCAGATCGAGCGGGAAACCGTAAGTGTCGTAGAGCGTGAAGGCGGTGTCGCCTTTGAGCGCATCGCCCTGTTTCAGCGCCTTGGCTTCGTCTTCGAGGATGGCAAGGCCGCGCTCCAGCGTTTTGCGGAAGCGGGTCTCCTCAAGCTTCAGGGTCTCGGAAATCAGCGCCTCGGCGCGGCGCAGCTCCGGATAGGCCTGGCCCATCTCGCGCACCAGCACCGGAACGAGCTTCCACATCAAGGGGTCGCGCGCGCCGAGCAGTTCGGCATGACGCATCGCGCGGCGCATGATCCGGCGCAGCACATAGCCCCGGCCCTCGTTCGAGGGCAAAACGCCATCGGCGATCAGGAAGGACGAGGCACGCAGATGGTCGGCGATGACCCGGTGCGAGGCTTTTTGCGGTCCGTCCGGCGAGACCTTGGTCAGTTCCGCGATGGCCTGGATGATCGCGCGGAACAGATCGATGTTGTAATTGTCGTGGGTCCCCTGCAGGACCGCGGCGATGCGCTCCAGTCCCATGCCGGTGTCGACCGAAGCCTTGGGCAGATCGACGCGGCTGCCGTCCGGCAGCGCCTCGTATTGCATGAAAACGAGATTCCATATCTCGATGAAGCGGTCGCCGTCGGCGTCCGGGGAGCCCGGAGGTCCGCCGGGAATTTTGTCGCCGTGGTCGTAGAAGATTTCCGAACACGGGCCGCACGGCCCGGTATCGCCCATCGCCCAGAAATTGTCGGAGCCGGCAATGCGGATGATGCGGCTTTCGGGCAGGCCTGCGATCTTCTTCCACAGATCGAAAGCGACGTCGTCGTCGATATAGACGGTGGCGGTCAGCTTGTCCTTGGGCAGCCCGAATTCCCTGGTGACCAGGTTCCAGGCCAATTCGATCGCACGCTCCTTGAAATAGTCGCCGAAGGAGAAATTGCCGAGCATCTCGAAAAAGGTGTGATGGCGCGCGGTATAGCCGACATTGTCGAGGTCGTTATGCTTGCCGCCGGCGCGCACGCATTTCTGCGCTGTGACGGCGCGGCTATAGGGCCGCTTTTCGAGTCCGGTGAAGACATTCTTGAACTGCACCATCCCGGCATTGGTGAACATCAAGGTCGGGTCGTTGCGCGGGACCAGCGGCGAGGAGGCCACTGCCTCGTGGCCATTGCGCACGAAATAATCGAGGAAGCCTGCCCGGATATCGTTGACGCCGCTCATGAAAATCTTGCCGCCGCAAGCGGCTGCCCGCCCGCGGCCCCTCTGCCCCGGGATGAAAGGCCCGGCTCGGATTGATCTGTCGGGGCGATATGTAGCGACGCGGTCCGCCCAAGTCCAGAAAACGGTGGGTTTTCTGGCGCTTGTGCGACGTTCCGAGCGCCGGTGCGGGCCCCCTGCGGCCCGGCGCCTTGCAATCCGAGGGCCCGCGCGTCCGGGCCGAACCTTTGGCGCCAACCCGCTCAGACAGGCGCGTGCGATCGGGGCCGCCAAGGCCAGCGCCCTCTCACCCCACCCCGCGCGGCGGACGCAGCGAGGCGGGCTCAAGGCCATTCTGCGTCTTGAGCCCGGCCGGTGTCCGCGCTCCGCGCGCGGGAACGAGATCGAGGCAGCCAGACCGGGCTCACGCGCCGCTTTTCATACGGCTTCGGTTTTTATGCGGCCTTCATGCGGGCATCAGCCCCCGCCCATTCTTCGCCCGCGCAGGAGGGAGGGAGCGAGGGAGTTGCAGCGACGCCCCCAACTCTCACTCCTCGGCGTCGTCGCCGTCGTCTTCCTCCTCGCCGGCGAGAATCTTGTCGGCGATCAACCCGGAATTCTGCCGGACAGCGGTCTCGATCGTCGCGGCAATATCCGGGTTATTGCGCAGGAAGGTCTTGGCATTTTCGCGGCCCTGCCCGATGCGCTGACTGTCATAGGAGAACCAGGCCCCCGATTTCTCGATCACACCGGCCTTGACCCCGAGATCGATCAACTCGCCGGTTTTGGAAACGCCCTCGCCATACATGATGTCGAACTCGACCTGCTTGAACGGCGGCGCCAGCTTGTTCTTCACCACCTTCACGCGGGTCTGGTTGCCGACCACCTCGTCGCGATCCTTGATCGCGCCGATGCGGCGAATATCGAGCCGGACCGACGCATAGAATTTCAGCGCATTGCCGCCGGTCGTGGTCTCGGGCGAGCCATACATCACCCCGATCTTCATGCGGATCTGGTTGATGAAGATCACCATGGTTTTGGACTTGTTGATCGAGGCGGTAAGCTTGCGTAGCGCCTGGCTCATCAACCGCGCCTGCAGGCCTGGCAGCGAATCGCCCATCTCGCCGTCGAGTTCGGCTTTCGGCACCAGCGCGGCGACCGAGTCCACCACCACCACATCCACCGCGCCGGAGCGCACCAGAGTATCGGTGATTTCCAGCGCCTGCTCGCCGGCATCAGGCTGCGAGATCAGAAGATCATCGACATTGACGCCGAGCTTGCGCGCATAGACCGGGTCGAGCGCATGTTCGGCGTCGACGAAGGCGCAAATGCCGCCCTTCTTCTGCGCTTCGGCTATGGTGTGCAGGGCCAGTGTGGTCTTGCCGGAGGATTCCGGCCCGTAAATCTCCACAATCCGGCCGCGCGGCAAACCGCCGACGCCGAGCGCGATATCGAGCCCCAGCGAACCGGTCGAGACAGTCTCGATTTCCAGCTCGGTCTTGGTCTTGCCGAGCCGCATGATCGAGCCCTTGCCGAAGGCGCGCTCAATTTGCGACAGCGCGGCGTCGAGGGCTTTCGACTTGTCCATGGAGGAACCTTCAACCAAACGCAGGGCGGACTGGGCCATTCGCAGCTCCTTATGACTGACGATTCGGGCGACGTGAATGCGCGAGGCCGCGTTCACAAATGCCGTCCCGAGATTTCCGGTGGCGGGCTCATCAACTTGAAACAAGTGTACTCCATCTGTTCTTTGTTCGCAATATGTTCTTATTCACATTTTACATATGTTAATAAATGGATATGTTGAACTGAAACCGGCTGCGGCGATGCGCCCGGGGCGGATTGATCGAGATCAGATTCAGTTCCCGCGCCTTTTGTCAGTGTAGAGGGGCAACTGATCTCTGTGTCTTGATGCTGGATTTCCTTCTGGTCTTTCACTCCG
>NZ_JBKBVB010000010.1:37462-57328 GCF_046289595.1 Pseudorhodoplanes sp. | reverse complement strand
CGGCGAGCCCGCACATCAGGCGTCACCCGCAAGCAGGCGGCGGAATTCCGAAGGATCGGCGGGACCGGTGTCAGACAGCACGGCGTCGCGCAGGGCGGCTTGGTCGAAAGTCATGCGATGGTCTTCGTCATGCGTGACCGGCAGCACCGTCGCGCGCTGCGCGAAAAGGCGCGCAATCTCGGGTGTCATGCGTCCCGCGCCGAAATCGAGATAGACGATGCGCGCATCGGTGCAGCAGGCCTCCCACAGCGCGGTCGTGGTCGGATAGTCGAACACGAAGACATCGGCCTCATTGAGCTGCGCATGGAAATTGCCGCGCCGGGTCGGCACCACCTGTTCCAGCGGATGCGGCCTGCCGCCGAACAGTCCCTCCGGATGCGCCTGGCAGATGAAATCGACCGGCAGCGTGTTGAGATATTCCGCAACCCGCATCTGCCAGTCGAGATGAACCGGATCGGGCGGCAATGCGGGTACCAATTGGCGAAAGCCGAGCAGCTGGGTCGGCGCATAGACGACGCGGAGCTTCGCACGTGCTGCTGTCCTCGCGCGCTGCGCGGGGACGCGGCGGAAGACCGGATCGCCATTGCCGCCGGTGATCTTCACCTCGCCCGCGCGCTTGCGCATTTCGGTGCGGCAGATCGCGGCGGCCGCCTCGGTCGGCAGCGTAAATTCGGAAGACACCGACAATTCGAGCAGGTCGGTGACCTCTGCAGTTCCGACGAATTCCCGCGGCGTGCCGTGATCGAAGCGACGCACGCGACCGCCCCGCCGCAGCACCTCAAGTCCGATGGCGCGCGGCGCATGGAGCCCACCCGATCCGGTCCAGACGTTATCGGGCAACGAAACAGTCCGCAGCGCCGCCATATCGCGCGCGGCCTTGGCGACGTGCATCTGCGCCACTGCTGCGACAAGCCGCAGAGCGCGCTGGCGGTAAGGATCCTCCAACGCAGCCACGCCGACGACCACATCGGCAAGTGTCTGGGCGGTTTCGCCGACATCGGCGGTATTCGCGGGTTTGCGCCGGGCAGCATCGAGGATGATTTCGGCATGGCGAAATCCGACACTTTCCCTTTCGGACGCTGCAACAGCGCGCAGCAGGGAATTGTGGCTGATTGCGACCGCAGCGGGCGCAAGCAACGCGCGCGGCAGGCTTGCCAGCGGCGTCCAGCTCCGCATCCGCGCGATCCGGCGTGCAAACGAGAGGCCGACCTTTGCCGGCGGCAATACCGGCTCCGTGCGTACCGGCAGCGGGCCGTCCCCGGTCTGAAGATAGTCAAGTTCGGCCGCGGCGCCGGAAATCTCCAAACCGTCCTGGTCAGCGCGCGCGATGGCCAGCGCCGCGAGCACAATGGCGCGGCCATAAGCCAGCACCACGGGAAGCGCCAGCAACGCGGCATCGTGCATCAACGCATTGTCCAGGGCGCGGACAAAGGCAAGCGCGCCGTCCACCTGGCGCACGCAGATCGCATTGGTCTCGGAAAGACTGACCGGCCAGCGGACATTATCCCGCCATCCCGGACATGCCAGCGCGGTCTCGAGATCGGCCGGGATGACCGGCATGGCTTCAGCGCGTTGCAGCATGGACGTGTGCCGATGTCTGTTCGGCTATTGCGCGCAGATCAGGACGCGCCTCGAACAGCGCAACTATGTCGGCATAGCCGAAATGCGGATTATGCCGGTAAAGCGCATCGTAAATCGCGCAGGTCAAACGGTAATCCGTTTCGGTATCCACGGTAATCCGCCAGTTCCGGCGATCGGGCTTGCTGTCGATAATGACGGCGGGGAACGCATCCGGCCGATTGCGGATATAGGGAGTGACATGCTCACGGTCGAAGCGATCGGATGCTTTCGCATCCGCCTCGAACAGGGCGGCGACATCAAACACTTCGGTGTCGAAGCCATGCGGGTAGCCGCTGTTTGCCGACGTCCTGGCATAACGGATGCCTGACGGCCTTGCGTCGGTATACGCCCTCAATATCGTAGAACTCACCTCCGGATCGAGCAGTGGACAGTCCGACGTCACGCGCATGACGGTCGTCGCATCCGTCTCACGTGCCGCCACGGCATAGCGCGCCAGCACATCGTCCTCGCTGCCGCGCACGATCGTTACGTCCAGTCCATCGAGCGCAGCGATCACCGGATCATGCGCCTCGCCCTCCGCCAGCGCCACCACCACGCGGTCGAGCCCGGCAATACGCTGAACGCGTTCGATCATGCGACGGATCAGCGGCGCACCTGCGAGCGGCCTCATCACCTTGCCGGGCAGACGCGACGAGGTCATCCGCGTCTGCACAATGGCCACAGCCGGATGCCAGTCTTCAGGCATGCATGGCCTGTCCGACGTAAACACGCCGCAGAATTCCGGCGCCTTCCGCGGCGATGGCGGCGGACCAGAGCTGGTCGACTGTCAGGCCGCTGCGCTCTGCGATCGACAACACATCCTGCGTGCCGTCAGATTGATTGAGCACCCACATCAGGGCCTGGACACGCTCAGCCTGGTCCGGCGCACCGAGCGTCGGATAGAGGCCGCGGCGGCCGAGCTGCGGCTCACCATAGGGCAACAGATTCTCAAAGGTCAGGTTGCGGTCGAGCGTCCGGCAGACCGTCTCATAGGCGTCGACGGTGCCGCGTAGCGCTGCGAAATCGATCAGAGCTTTGTTGTCGAGCGAGGTATGATATTCGGGATAATCTCCATAGGCACCGCGCATCAGCGAGCCGACCGGCAGGTTGAAGCCGGGCGAACAATATTGCCGCTCGTCGCTGCCGGTTGGCGAAAAATCGCGCACCCGATGTTCGACGCCGAGCGTTTTCAGTGCATGGACCACCGCCCGGTCGGCGAGCGTTTTGCCGCGACGCGAGCGCTTGTACGTGAAATGCGTGTCGAGCCCGCAGCACGTCACGACATAGCCTGCGGCCAGATGCTCGCGCAGGTGGTCGCCGCGGAGCGCGAGATAGACGATTGCGCCGATGGTTTCCGGCGCGAACACGAAGCGATAGGTCAGCCGACGCTCCGGCCAGGCGGCGAGACGCCGGTAAAGCATCGCTGCCGCGAGCGGGCCGGATAGTTCGTTATTCGCAAGCGACGGATGACAGGTATAGGTCCAGATCAGGACTTCGTCCGTTTCAAGACCCGGCAGTACCGCTTCCGAAAGTGTCAGCGCTCCGTCTTTCAGTTCGGTATCGACGACGATCTCGTAGTCGCCCTCCGGCAAGGCCCTGCGTTCGTTCTCGCTCAGGCAGAAGCCCCAACGGGGTGCGTAGTAGCTCGTCACGTAAGGAATGGCATCCGGCATATCCGGGCGGCTATACAGGTGCTTTTCCAGGTCCGAACGCCGGAGCGCGCCGCGAAACGGGACGGAATAATTGACCAGCCGCAGATTGTTTTCGGCGACATCGAACAAACGGCGGCCGTCAGGCGCCAGAATATAGGCCTCGCGGACCACCCATTCCTGCGGTACCGTCCAGTCGAAGACACGGGTGCCGGAGGGCACCTCGATCCGCTGCAGTGGCAGATATTCCGACAGGATGTCGTGCGTCGCGCGTACCCCCTCACCCGTCAGCGAACGCAGAAGCGGCCACAGCCTGTCGAACAGCGCCTCGATCTCGTCGGCGCTGTCGGCTTCGGCCGGCGCAATCTGCGGCATTGCGATCATCGGACCAGACCGTGCGCGAAGCGGTCGCGGTAGAAATAGGCGTAGTTCTGCCACTTGTAGAATTCGGCTGCCGCCCGCGCCTGCTCGCGTTCGGAGAATACGGGCCTGTAGCCGAACTCCCACATCTCCTCGCCGAGGTGAAACTCGATTACCTGTGCATCGTCAGGTGAAATGCGTTCGCGCCAGCGCTCGACATTGCGAGGGTTCACTTCAAAGGCGGCCACCCCATCAAACGCGTTGCCGCCGGTCGGGTTGCCAAGCAGCGTCGGAATCAGCAACGACGGAGCAAAATCGATCTCGAGAAAATCGGCCACCCGGCGCATCGCGGGCTCCGGCGCCGTGGCGAGATCCTCGAAACGCACGATGAGGTAACGATCCTCACCGAACTCCGCGCGGTTGATGCGGGCCATGCGAAATCCGGTGCAGACGCGGTTCAGCAGGCTCGCGAGCGTTCGGTTATGATCCTCGCCCATACGGCTGTAGTAGCTCTCGACGCCGGCGGCGAGCGCTGCGAAATTGTCGCGCGGATCGCGCACGAGGTGAATGAAGCGCGCCTCGGGAAACCATGTCCGCATTTCCGCGGCGTAGATCTCGATGCTGGTCTCCTTGAACATGCTCCAGCGTGTTGTGCTTTCCTCGTCCTGGACGACCGAACGGAACGACCGCATCAGCCGCGCGATCAGGGTTTCGACACGACCGAGATCGGCATCCTCCAGTCCGTCGAAAAAGGCACGGGCCAACGCATCGATATCGATCAGCGAAGGATCGAGCCGGTTGCGCAGATCGGTGAACAGGATGCGCTCCAGCCGCGCGCGGCGCTGCTGAGCGTCCGAATGCGTGGCGATAAACTCTGGAAAATACGCGTAGAGTAAAGCCAGA
The DNA here is from genome assembly GCF_046289595.1 of Pseudorhodoplanes sp. Lineage (GTDB taxonomy): Bacteria > Pseudomonadota > Alphaproteobacteria > Rhizobiales > Xanthobacteraceae > Pseudorhodoplanes. The sequence goes on along the minus strand of NZ_JBKBVB010000010.1, from coordinate 52,796 downwards.
TCGGCCGGGTATACCGCAAGTTGCGGATGGCCATCCAGCAGGTTGCTCAACAGGGTCGTGCCGGACTTGCGATGACCGCACAAAAACGCCAGCGGATTTTGCACAGACAAACTCATCCCACAACAAGCCGGCTGCCTTATTTCGCAATCATGTCCCAGGACAGCGGCGTGCCACGCTTGAGATCGCGCGCCGCAGTCCTGCCCATCATGCTGCTGAGATATTTCGGCGGCAGCCCATGGCCCGGCCGGATCGAGCGGACATTGCGTGCGGTAAACGTCTCGCCTGCAGCTACGTCCTCGACCACATAGAGAGAGCGCCGGAAGACCGCGAGGCCATCCTCGGCTTGCGGCCGCTCGAACCTGCCGTGCCCCCGCGCCGCGAAGGCGACATTGCAGTCCCTGACCATCGCCGCGAATTCGCCCGGCTCAAGAGAAAACGCCGCATCCGGCCCGCCATCGGCGCGATCGAGGGTGATGTGCTTTTCGATGATCGAAGCGCCGAGCCCGACTGCTGCAATTGCCGCCGCCGTCCCGAGCGTGTGATCGGAAAAGCCGACCACGGTTTTGAACCTGTCAATCATGGCCGGAATGATCCGCAGGTTGCAGGTCTCCGGCGCGGTTGGATAGGTGGAAATACAATGCAGAATAGCAGGATCCTGCCCTCCCGCCGTTTTCGCGGCGGCGATCGCCTCCGCAATCTCCTCCGAATTCGCAAGACCGGTCGAGATGATGAGCGGCTTGCCAGTCGCGGCCGCCCGCTCGATCAGCGGCAGGTCGACGATTTCGAACGATGCAATCTTGTAGGCGGGGCATCCGAGATCTTCGAGAAAATCGATGGCGGTGAAGTCGAACGGACTGGAGAAGACCGGAATGCCGAGTTCGCGCGCCTTGTCGAATATCGGCTTATGCCACGCCCAAGGCGTATGCGCCTCGTCGTAGAGATCGTGCAGCGTCCGGCCTTCCCAGAGCGTGCCTTCGACCGTGAAGCCCGGCCCATCATAGTCGATGGTGATGGTGTCCGCTGTATAGGTTTGCAGCTTCAGCGCATCGGCGCCTGCGTCCTTCGCAGCCATAACGATTTCGAGGGCGCGCGCGAGGTCGCCATTGTGATTGCCGGACATTTCCGCAATCACGTAAGGGGGAAAATCGGGTCCGATTTTGCGGCCGCCGATGTCGAGAACAGGCTTCATGATGGATGCCGCCGGTTGGGCTCCTCGGAGCGTGTGAAGAAACCGGGTTCGGTTTCAATATATCCGGCGCTCTGGAACAGCCGGCGCGAGGCCTCGTTCTCCGGCAGCACCTCGGCGCACAGCTCTGCCGCCGGGAATATCCGGCGCGCGATGGCAAGGCAGGCCTGCGCCACGCCCGATCGCGCGAACTCCGGGGCGGTGAGAATCGAAATTCTTTGTGAGTTTGGTCCGATGCGGTCGAGCCGCAACATGCCGGCCGGCTTTTCGTCACAGAGCGAGATCATCAGCAGCCGTGACGGGTCGCCGAGAACGCCGGCCAGCCAGCGATCATGTTCGGCACCGGTGGGCGCCTGCGGATTATGCGAAAAACGCCGCGTCGCGGGGTGCTGCTGCCATGACAGCAGCAGGTCACGATCGGCTTGCGTTGCGAGCCGCAGCCGGACGCTTTTTCCGCCTTTTGCCCGTTCTTCGCCGGCAAGAGCGATCTGAACCCGCACAGGTCCCCGTCCATCGCACAATTCCGCGGCGGCATGCGCCATGCAGACGCGCCGGTCCGGATCGGCGCAGATCCGGGCCAAAGCACGAGCGACCTCGTCCGGCTCGATAAGCGGGCCGGACAGCAATGCGGCTGCGCCGCAACGCTCCAGCCCGGCGGCGAGGTCACGCTGATTGTCGGCAGTAACGACGAGAAGGCTCGGCAATCCAAGACAGCAGCGCTCAAGGCTGCTTTGACCGCCCGCGCCGATCGCCAGATCGGCAGCAGCGGCCAGCGCCGCCATGTCGGATACATCGACATGAAGTTGCGCATCCAGTTTGAGCTCCGCAATCAAGCCACGCACGGATTCGAGATGAGGCGCCGCAGACCCGAGTACCACGTCGACCGTCAGCGGCAAGCCGCTGGCGCAAACGCCGCGGAGAATCCGCGAGGTGACATTGAGTCGGTCGGTCAGCCCCACACTCACAAGGAGTCTTTGCACTGCGCCGCCCCGAACCCTCCGGGCGAGCGCTTTTGCCCGCGCCAGCGCGAATTCCGGACGCAGTGGCACAAAGGCAGGACCGAGCAGCAGCGAACATCCGGGCGGCACAAGTCCCCGGTAGTGATTGTCGCCTGCCCGCGGCGTTGCATCCAGAAGCAGATCAGCGTCATGACGGCGCAAGGGCTGGTCGTCGAACACGAGAAGGCGGTGCGCAAAGCTGCGGCACGCAGTTTCGAAATCAGCTCCGCGGCCGTAATGGTCGACCACGAGTAGATCGCAGCATCCGCGCAGCGTCTCGGCCATTTCGGCCGGTTCGTCGGCCACGGCGCCCGAGAGCAACTGCAGGACATGTCCGCTTCGCTTGAGCGCCGGAACCGTTTGCAAGGTGCCGGACCGGAACGCGAAACCGCAGCTCCAGCCGGCCGCGGCCAGCGTATCCGCAAGCGTCAGGCAGCGCATGACATGGCCGCCGCCGATGTCCGGGCTGGCATCGGCGCGAAACAGCGCGTGCATCAGCCGACGCAATCCACGATTGCCGATAGCGCAGCGGCGACACGATCGACGTCGTCGTCCTGCATCGCAGGAAACAGCGGCAGTGACAGTTCGCGGGCGTAATAGGTATCGGCGCCCGGCAGCGACAATTCTCCGTAGCGACGCCGGTAATAGGGCTGACGATGCACCGGAATGTAATGCACCTGCGTGCCGACGCCCTGATCCCGCAATCGCTGCATCACTGTGGCGCGGTCGAGGCCGAGCGCTGCGAAATCGATCAACACCGCATAGAGGTGCAGTCCAGGCTCGCAGCCTGCAATGCGCGGCACCGGGCGCACGAGCGGCGCAAGCGGGGAAAGCGCTTTATCGTAGCGCGCAGCCAAAGCCTGCCGGCGCGCCACGAAGCGGTCGAGTTTTTTCAGCTGGCTCAGTCCCAGCGCGCAATGCACGTCGCTCAACCGGTAATTCGGCGCGGGTTCATGCATTTCATGATACCAGGGATTGGGTTCGCCCCCGGGCGCGAAGGCGGCAGCACGATCGACAAAATCTCCCGGGTTATGCGTGATGCCATGGCTGCGCAGCCGCCGCAGCCGTGCCGCGAGTGCGTGATCGTTGGTCGTCACCGCCCCTCCTTCGGCCGAGGTAACGGTCTTGACCGGATGAAAGGAGAAGATCGCCATCTTCGAGCGCACACACGCGCCGACGGCAATGCGTCGTCCGTCTTGCGCGACCGTTGTGCCGATCGCGTGCGCGGCGTCCTCCAGCAGCACGATTCCGCGCTTATCTGCGACTGCCGCGAGTGCATTCATGTCGCAGGCCCAGCCGTTGAGATGCACCGGGATCGCTGCCTTCACCCGATGCGACCCTGCACGCGCGACGGCGTCTTCGAGATGCCCCGCCTCCATCAACCCGGTTTCCGGATTGACATCGGCAAAAACCACCTCAGCGCCCGCAAGCCGAACGGCGCTCGCCGTGCCCATGAAAGTCATGGACGGCACCACCACGGCATCCTGCGGCGACAGGTCCAGCGCCATGGCCATCATATGCAGGGCAGCCGTGCCGCTGCTGCACACGACCGCATCGCGCGCACCGGTCTTCTCCGCAATTGCCTTCTCGAATGCCTCGACGGCAGGCCCGGTGGTCAGGAAGTCGCCGCGCAGCACGGCAACGACCGCATCGATGTCGTCCTGCTCGATGCTTTGCCGCCCGTAACGCAGCATGGGGCGCGACATGGTCAATGCCTGCCTTCCGCCGCCAGAAGCGCCCGGATCTCCTCGACCGAAAGATATTCCGGATTATCGTCGCTGCCATAGCGAAAGCTCTCTGCAACAGGGTGAAAGCCGTTCGCAGCATGGTTCTTGCGCCGCCAGCCTGCCGCGAATGCCGGCTCGATGATGAATCGGTCGGACGTCTCCACCGTCGAGCGTGCATCGTCTTCTGTGATCATCAGCTCATGAAGTTTTTCGCCGGGACGGATGCCGACGATTCGTTGCGGCTTACCCGGCGCCATCGCTTCGGCGAGATCCACAATACGGATGCTCGGTATCTTCGGAACGAAGATCTCTCCGCCCTCCGCCATCTTCAAGGTCGAGAGAACGAAGTTCACCCCCTGCTGCAACGTAATTGCAAAGCGCGTCATGCGGGCGTCGGTGATCGGCAGTTCCGGCGCCCCATCGCGGATCAGCCGCGCGAATAGCGGCACGACGCTGCCGCGCGACCCGACAACATTGCCGTAGCGGACGACCGAAAATATCTGACGCCGCGAACCGGACAGATTGTTGGCGGCAACGAAAATCTTGTCGGATGCAAGCTTACTCGCGCCGTAAAGATTGATCGGGCTGGCCGCCTTGTCGGTCGACAGCGCGATCACCTTCTTCACCTCTGTGCGAAGGGCGGCGCGGACCACGTTTTCCGCGCCATGGACGTTGGTATTGATGCACTCGAAGGGATTGTATTCGGCCGTCGGCACCTGCTTCAACGCCGCGGCGTGGATCACGATGTCGATATCGCGAAACGCCATCTCGAGGCGGCCAAGGTCGCGCACATCGCCGATGAAGTATCGCAAAACGGAATGCTCCGACGGAGGAAACCGTTGAGCCATCTCATATTGTTTGAGTTCGTCACGCGACAGGATGACGAGCCGCCGGAGCCGGTAGCGCTCAAGAAGGGTCCGGACCATTTGCTGCCCGAAGGATCCGGTTCCGCCGGTAATCAACACGGACGCATTATCGAGATCTGCGCCGCCGCTTTCGAATGTTCGCACTGAAGGCTTTGCCGTATTCTTTAGAGGTTTCAAACAATGTTGGCCGCCACCGACAAGTGACCGGGACGGCGGCACCGAAGACACCGCGGAAACAGTTCCACGTTGTCGGCTTTGCGATCTGCAGGATTTCGGTCAGCTATGCAAGCTGCGCTTCTTGAAGGCCCGCATGCTTTGAGGCATTATTGCTGGTGATTTGGCATGTATTCCGCCGAAGGCGAGGTGCGCCAAGAGTGGCATATCTCTGCGCGGTGTTTCTGGAGACAGTTCTATGCTGGCAACAGCCCTTCCTCATCAGGCGGCGGTCGAAAAAACAATCGAGCGGATCCGGCGCGCAGCGCGTTCGCTGCGGGTGCGCGACAGTCAGGCTGAACGCCGGCGGCTGTTTCAGACCATGCCGCGCAAGCCCGAGCTGAACAATCTGATCGACCGAAAGCTCGCTTATGGCATGTTGCCGGAACGGATTTCCGAAGCGCTTCCTGCCGCAATCAAGTTCGCTCAGCAGGTGCGCGAAGAGCGCCGCAACGCTCCGGCCAAGAAGAAGGCCGACTACAATCCGACGATTCTCGATCCGAAGCGCTATGAAGACGCCCCCGCCCTGTTCGATCTGATCCTTTCCGATGAGATATTGCAGGTCGCTTCCGACTACCTCGGGGAGATCCCCGTTCTGATGAGCGTCAAGCTCTGGTGCACACCGCAAAACGATCATCTGAAAGGCAGCCAGCTTTTTCATCTCGACAATCAGAAGTGGCTGCTGCGGCGATCCAAATTCCTGATCAACATGGACGACGTGGACAGCGATTGCGGTCCGTTCACGTTCCTGCCCGGCGACGTCTCCGAGCGCATATCGCGTGCGATCGGCACCATGAAGCTTCAGGGCCGCGTCCCCGACAAGATCATCTATGAGCATTGCAAACCCGAAGACACGATCTCTCTGATCGGCAAGGCAGGCACCGGCGGCTTCGTCGATTCCTCGCGCTGCTTCCATTTCGGTGCGCGGGTGCGCAAGGGCGAGCGCCTGCTGCTGCAGTTCAACTTCCTGAGCCTTGCGGACGCAGTTCATGGCGGGACGATCGTGCGGACCAAGGCGTTCGACGAGCGCTTCGGAAACGACAGGATCAGGCAACTTGTGATTCCGAACCGCGATACCGATAAAACGGTTGTGCAGGACGACGAGGACTGATCACGGGCGTTGCGCCATCCAATTGTTTAGAGCGGGTAACCGTATTCCTGCAAAGGGAGATTCCATTCTGCCGCGAGCCGCCGGTTGTCCTCACGATAATAATTCTCGGTCTGCTCGATCCACTCCCGAGGAAATCGTACCTTGGCGTCGTCCCCTCCCATCAGGAAGCCGTTGACCTTATCGCGGATGGACTTCGGCACCAGATGGCCAAGTCCGACGTAAAGACCCGAGGCCTTCCGAATCTTGGAATAGACGAGATAGCGATTGCTAATTCGCTGATTGCGCCGTTCCCGCTGCATCAGTTGCGCACCCCGCTCGGGATCGACGCCAATGAACGTGCATATGCGGGCTGAAAAGCCTTCCGGATCATTGCGGAGCTGTTCGAAGGGCACGATCACCACGTTCTCACGGCCGAAATTCTCTATAAAGGGTCGTGTCATGAGATGGTACGAATACATCCGCAGCGGGCCTTCATTTCGTGCACGCAGCCAGTGCTCGGGCGCCTCGTAGCGCGCACCCTTGGCGTGGAACAGATACAGCGACTCGATCAGCTTGATCTGGTGCCGCACCACGATGACGATGCGTGCGGGCCCGACCACCTCCCGGAGTCTGTCTGCCATGCGCCGGTCGTCCGGCGTCTGGTAGTGCTCGTACTGGGTCAGCGCCTCTTTTGAGAAAACCGGCACCTTGCCATCAGGCACGCTATCCATCGCCTGCCGCCATAACGCACGGCACTTGTCCGGCTCGAATACAACCCGCTTGCGTTCGACCCTGTGGCACGAATCCGCAATGCCGCGGATGGCTGCAAAGGCGACCGGATCCTCGTTCGGCTCGCCGAGGCAGGCGATATCGGGATGACGCGCAAACAATGCGCCTTGTATCGTCGTCGAGCCGGACTTGTGAAAGCCGACATGGAGGACTGGAAGTATCGGAGGCCTGGGCGTCATCGCGAAGAGCTGCGATACATGAAGCGCTTCGATTTCATGGTCATGAGTGGCGGCTCAGGCGAAAACATCAATGCCGCAATGCTTTTGCGGCTTCGTCCTTGCGCAGCTCGGCTTCGTCGTTGCGGTGGTGCTGCTTGCGATATGCGTTGGCGTACCAGCCGCCAGCGGCCATCAGCGTGTCATGATTGCCGACCGCCTCCAGCCGGCCCTGCCGCAGCACCACGATCTGGTCGGCGTTAGCGATGGTGGAGATGCGATGGGCAATAACGATGATCGTGAGCCGCGTTTCCTGCCGCAGCGTCGCGAGGACGTCCCGAAATGCCGCCTCGGCGTCGGCATCCAGGGCACTTGTCGGCTCATCGAGGATCAGAATCGGCGCGCGACGAACCAGCGCGCGCGCGATGTCGAGACGCTGCCGCTGCCCGCCCGACAGTTTGCGCCCGCCGTCACCGAGTGGGGTGTCGTATCCCAGCGGCAAGGCCTCGATAAACGACGATGCGCCCGCGAGCCGTGCCGCTTCCCGCACTTCATCGTCGGTGGCGTCGTCCTTTCCATAGCGGATGTGCTCGGCCGCCGAACTGTTGAAAATCTGCGGCTGCTGCGGAACGAAGGCAATCCCGGATCGCAGGCTGGTTATGGAAAACTCGGAGAGCGGAATATCGTCGATGAATATCTCGCCAGCCGACGGCATGCGAAGACGGGGCAGCAGATCGACAAAGGTCGACTTTCCGGCACCGGAGGGGCCAACCAGCGCCGTCATCCGGTGCGCGGGCAGCCTGACCGAAATATTGAACAAGGCCGGCACGCTGGCATCGCGATAGCTGAAGGTCACGTTACGAAACTCGATGCCGCGCTCGACGTCGTCGAGCCTCGCGTTGCCGCCCTTCGACTCGCGCTCGGCCAAAGTTTGGGTCAGATACTCATCCAGCCGCTCGAGTGAGGGGATTTTTCCCACCACCGACACATATTGCACCAAGCCGCCCCTGACGATCGGCATGAGGCGGATCAGGAAGATCGAAAACAGTCCGAGCGTCCCGAAACTGAGTCCGAGAATCTGCCCGCCGATAAACAACATCAGATACGCCACGCCTGCGGCCACCGGTTCGGGAACGAGCGATACCCGCAACGAGGCGAGCTTCTGCTTCAAACTTTCGTCGGTGTAACGCTTGCTGAGGTCGAGAACCGCCTGCGCCTCTGCCTTCTCCGTTCCCGAAAGCCTGATCAGGCGGGTATGGTTGAGTCGCTCGACCATGAAAGCCGAAAGCTCGCGGCTGCTTTTCGAAATGTTGACGCCACGGCGTTTGACCTCGGAAACCGTGCGCCGCAATGCCACGACCAGCCCCACCATCACCACCAGCGCCATAAGCGTCATGGGGACAGACAGCATAAACAAGGCAGTAAGGTAGGCTGCACCCTGTACGACGAGCGTCAGCGATTGCGGGATCGACAGGATCACCTCAAGCGAACGGCGCAATTCCTTGTCCAGGACCGCGACAACCTCGCCAACCCGGGCCTGATCCTGCAAACTGGTTTGCGCGAGCAGAAAGCGATGGAACGCGCGGTGGCGGATCGTGTTAGCCAGTTCCCGCTCGACCGTGGCCTGATAGCGCTGGCTGAAATACAGAAAGACCTGCCGCATCACGATCAGGCCGAAGCTGATCGACAGCAGCAATCCGAGAGTGATCGGAATTCCGGTTTGCGCCGACAGATTCCGCAGCGCGTCCCAGTGGCGGCCCCGCAGACTTGCCAGACCGGCGTCCGGCGACGCTGCTCCGGCCTGAAGCAGCTCAAATACCGGCAGAAGCATGCCAACGCCGGCGACTTCGAACAGAACACCCGAGCAGTTCAGCAAGAACAAAAATACCAGCACGCGACGCGGCACGCCAAGGCGCCGGGTCATTGCGAACATGCTGGACGATTTGAGGAGCGGTCTCATTTTGTCCGTGCTTTGATGTCCCTAAAGGGCCGCGCGGCCTTCGCCGGACGAAAGCTCCGAGAGCATCACCTCCAGCCGCTCTACGCCCTCCATCACGCGTGCGATGTCCATGGAGAATGTCGTCTCGAATTCAGCATCGATCATGCAGCCGAGCCGCCGGTCATATTCCGGATCGGCAAGGACCGGTTTGGAAAGCGCCTCCAGTACGACAGCGCCGAGCGCATCTGCATCCGGCACCTTCCGCGCGAGACAGGCCCCGTCATAGGCTGTGCGCGACAGCGTGATCACCGGACGTTTCAGCAACAACCCTTCCCATCCGGACGATCCATTCTCCGTCACCAGCAGGCCGGCGTTGCGGATATATTTGAACTGGTCGTCGAATGGGTCGACCAGGGTGACATTCGGCAACCGGGAGAGCCACTCGTAATAGTGCTTAGGCCGCATCCCTATATTGAAGCGGTGTTCGCGGGCCAGCAGCCGGTAGCCCGACGGCAAAGAGGCCGCCAGCACACGGATCGTGTTGGCCTGATCGTGCCAGCGGGGAGCCTGCAAAACCAGGGGCAGGTCCGCCTCTTTATGCATCGGAAAATAAACATAGCGCATCCCGGCAAGCTCGGGCTCTTCGAATGACGCGATAAACTTCCGATCGCGCCTGCCCTCCAGGATTGTGCGGTTGTATTCCAGCAGCTTACCAAACCCGAGATCGTTTGCCCGGCCTCGGCCCGACGACCGTCTCCAAGCCCGTTTGGCGACCGAAATAGCCCACCCCTTGTGCCAGGTTATCCAGGTTCGTTTGCTGTAGATGTCCCATTTGTCGCCGATATATTTCACCGTCTTCGGTGTATCGCGAAACGTTGCGATGTGGCGCCGTGCCGCGTCACTAACCTGCGCTCCAGTATCGACCTTAACCTTGGCAAGTGCGCTGGCGGCCATGTTGGCGAGCATCCGATCCACGGTCCAGTAATAATGATCGCCGTTGAGCTTCGAGCGACGGATCGCAATGCACTTTATCTTTCTGCGCGCGGCCGCCATCCAGACACTCGACCGCCACGGCTTCTCCCACTCATATGCGACCACCAGATCGGGCTGGACCTTTTCAAGCATATCATCGGCAAAACCGAAGAGCCGCAGATAAGCCCGGTGGGGCTCGTTATTGTCCGCAAGCATCTTTTCGCTGGTCGTGTTGGGCTTCGGCCTGAGATGCGGCAGGGTAAAAGCGCAGCCGATATTGGCCTGAGCGGCGAGCAGGAGCTGGCCGACGGGAACACCGGTCACAAGCTCAGCCTCGTGCAAACGCGCCTGACAATCAGCCAATGACGCCGGGTCACCCTCCCAATCCGGGGCAACGCGATAATTTGGCGGGACGAAGCAAAGCCCGTCCGGTTCGGTCAGCGGTTTCAGGCCCGGGACGTCCGCAGCGCTGCACAGAACACTGACTTTCCATTGCCAGCGATCTTTGAGCGCCGACAGCAGACGAATCAGATACTGGCCGCGCTCCTCGTCAGGTGCGGGCACCATGGCAAGGACCGTTAGCCTGGAGAAGTCAGGCGCACGTACCGGCAACCGCTGAGGCACGGTCATGCCGCGATATCCAATGCCTTCTTCAGCACGTCCTGGTAGACCGCACCGCCAAGCCTCTCGATCAACTGCGCATCCTCGCGAGACAACATGGCCTTGCGCGCGAGCGGCGCATCGATCACGCCACCCTTGCCCACATCGAAGCTGGAATTCGCCCAGACTGTCCGTCCGAGATAGGTCGGCACGGTCATGCTGGGTTCGAAGTCGACGCCAAGTTCTGACGATAGGCGCCGCATCGTCGCCTCCGTCTTGCTCAGGAGATCTTCAAATTTGATGATGATGACGCGGTCACCAAATTCGGCCTTGTTACGGATCATGGAGCTTGCGGAGACGGCCCAGCGCTCCATCACATAATCCGCCGACTTCCCCGAAAGGCGCGTGGTGCGATGGTTCCGGGCTGAGGGAAACCAGGTCGATGGATCCCGAACGATCTGGATCAGCCTGCCTTCCGGATAATCCCTGAAGAACCCGGCAACGGCGACGGGATTGTCGGCGATGCGCGGCGCAAAAGCGGAAACCCAGCGCTTGCTCTGGAGGCCATCGCCATAGTTCAGCCAGGCATTGAAATAGGACGAAAAATAGCAATCCAGGATATCGCGCGCAGATGCGGGAGCGCTTGCATCGAACATTCTCTTAAACAGGGCAAGCTGTATGCGCGGGATGAGAAAAAACCGCTGGACCGCCCCGTCCCGATTACCCTTCGAATAGCCGCGACGCACCTTCCGCGACACTTTAGACGCAAACAATATCTTGAAATTTTCTTCGGCTCCGAAGCGTGGGTCGAGCGGGGGCCAATCCTCTTCGTTTGGATGACCGATCCTCAGCTCATCCGGATGCGCAGCAATCTGCGAATGCCCGTCGAAGAGCTGACTCAGCAGAGTGCCGCCGGAGCGCTGCACTTGTGAAATCAGCACCATAGGCGCGCGCAGCGGCTGATAATTCTCAAGAAGGAAGTCCTCAAGATCGTTCAATCCTTCGCGCCGCCCGGACAGCGTGTCGTTCAGGATCCGACGGGCGTAACGACGGCTTCTTAAGTTCTGTATGGCGGACCAGATCATGGAGGGCTTCGTTTGGCGTCGGCTGCGCATCGCCTCGCTCGACCGCACTGCGCGCGCAGCAAACGGACGCGGACGACCTCTCAGTCGAAGACCGGCTGAAAGGCAGCAGCGCGCTGGAAGAAATCCCGCCGTCCGCTGTCGACCGAGCCCAGCTCAGTCAGGGCCTCGAACAAACGCCACATCTTCGTGACGTCCTCGGCCGTATCCACACTCATGGGAACGGTGGTCTCGTATTCGGCATCGATAACGTGGCCCAATTCAGAAGCCTTGTCCGATGGGTCGCCTTCGCGAACTTTTGCCGACAGCGCCTCCAGGAGCCTTGGGCCGAGATCGCGCAAGGCCTCAACATTCATCATATGTCCGGCGCCGTCATAGAAGCTGCGGTCGAGGGTAAGCACCCTGCGTCCGTACAACAAGCCCTCCCACCCGGACGAGCCGTTCTCCGTGACAACCAGCTCCGCATTACGCAAATACTTGAACTGAGAATCGTGCGCATCGACGAGAACCACATTGGGGAGCCCGCCGATGTCGCGGTAATAGCCCGACGGCCGGTAGCCGAAGTTGGAACGATGCTCGCGCACCAGCAGCTTGTACCCTGCCGGCAGATGGCTCGCCAGCAAACCGACCGTGAAGCGCTGGTCGAACCAGGGCGATGCCTGGAAGATCAGCGGGATGTCGGTTTCCTTGTGCATCGGGAAATAGATGTACTTCATGGCAGCCAGTTCGGCTTCCTCGAAGCGGCGAAAATGCCTGCGCTGCAGCGCGCCAACGATCAGCGGACGGTTGTAGCGGATCAAGCCGTTAAGAAAGCTTCCATCAATGAATTTCACCGGGCGCGCAGCGGCCGTCTTGAAGAGGCGCCAATGCAGCGTCGGCCAGCCGATCGAATTGCGCTTGGCCTTCTTTCGCTCCTGGTATTTGACGATTCTCGGCCCTTCCAAAAATTTTTGGACATAAGCATGCGCCTGCTCGCTGACCGGTTCGCCGTCTTGTCGCAAGGCCGCCGCGCGATACAAGCTGAGGACATTAAGCAGCAGCCGATCGGTGGTGAAATATACACGGTCCGAAAGCAGCTTGGATTTGCGGACCACAATGCATGGAATCGAACGCCCCTGTGCGGCGAGCCAGAGCGCCGACCGGAATGGATCGATGATATCGAGCGTGTAGACCAGGTCCGGCCTGGATTTGTCCAGGAACTCCTCGGCGCGCGCAAACAGCCGCATGAAAATCTTCATCGGCAGCTCGTTGTCGCGCAACACGGCCCGCGCGATCCTGTTTTCTTTCAGCCGGAAAACCGGATAGGCGAAAGCATGCCCGATACTCAGTTCCGCTGCGAGCAGAAGCTGTCCCACCGGCACGCCGGCGGCGCGTTCCGCCTTGCGCATCTGTGCGTTGAGCCGGTCCACCTCCGCCGCGGTGAGCTCAGTGGGCGCACGGCGCAGCGAGTCGATATCTGGACGCTCAAACGACAGGCCCGATGGCGCCGCAAGTGCGCGAAAGCCGTCATTCTGCGCGATGATGCTGACGGTCCAGTTCAGCCGGTCCTTGCCGAATTGCAGCGGCGCCAGCGCATAGTGAAAACCGGCCTGCCGGCTTGGCAGCAGCGCAAGTATTTTCAGACCGCGCAGCTTTGAAGGCGGCGATTCTAGGGGGGTCAGCACACAACCACTCCGAATGGTCCGGAACCGCTTCTCATCACAACGGATATCCGAATTCCTTCAGCGGCAGACCGAAACGCTCGACAAGCCGCCGGTTGTCCGGAAGATAGTGATCGCGGATGCGATCGGACCATGAGGCCGGGAGGCTGGCCTTTGCCGGAGCGCCGCCTTCGAGATAGTCGCGCCAGGCTTTGCGAATCGGCGACGGCAGCAGCGCTCCGAGGCCGACGCGCGGAAATAACGTACTTCTGAAGCGCGCATAGGCTTGGGTGCGGCTGCTCTTTCTCGCGTTTTCGTGCCGTCCGGACAGAAGGCTGCACCCGGCGCTGGGCTCAACCCCGAGAAACCGGCAAAGCCTTGCTTCGAATTCAGCCGGGCGCTGCGCCATCTCCTCGAACAGGAAGACCTGGACGTTTTCGCGTCCGACCGCGCTGCTCCAAGCCTCTGCGATCTCGCAGAAGCGGTAGCCGAAGGCATGCCATTGCGGATCGCTCGACAGCCAGGCATCGAAATCCAGATAATTGCTGGAATTGGCCTTGTGGACATAGAGCGATTCAATCAGGCGAAGCTGGTGGCGGGCAACGATGACGACCCGGTACGGACCGACCAGTTCGAATAGCGCCTGCGGCAGCTGGGCGTCGGCGGCACCGTCGACAAAGAACGGCCGGATCAGTTCCTCATTCGAATAGACCGCGACCCGGCCGTCCAGGCCGCGTGTTGCTTCGTGCCAGCACTCGCGAAGGGCTACGATATCAGCCGGGATACGGTTCCGCGAATTGCAATGGTCCATGATCCGTTCGATCGCATCGTGCAACGCACGATTGGGAGCCGGCTTGCCGAGGCTCAGAATATCCGGGTGGCGCGCCAGAAAAGCGCGCTGCAAGGTCGTCGAGCCGGCCTTGTTGGCGCCGATGTGGAAGACCGGCAAACGCTCCATCTGCATCCGTGACGTCCCCGACAGACCCGCGCCGTTCAGGTGCGTCGGAAATCCGCGCCGGACAGTGCCAGTTTGCGCGCCTCGTCGGCAGGCTCCGGAACCAGATCAAACAGCGGCGTGCGCGGGCTGCGTGAGCGGTATGGCAGAATGAATTTCACAACCATCATCTTGCGCTCGCCGCTGCGGCAACGGCTGCCGAAATGGAAGCAGTTGGAGGTATCTGCAAAGCCGCCATATCCGGCATCGCCGGCAAGCTCGACTTGATCGGAGGTTCCGCAATGACTGAAAACCGCCTCGTCGGTGAGCCGGCCGTCGCCGCGGAAATAGATCGACTCGTAGCCGGTTCCTTCGCGGACGCGCTCCGAGACGTTCCGCGGCAGAAGCGTCAAAGGCCCCGCATCGGCGCCCTGAGCCTGCAAATTCATGAACAAGCCCACAATCTGACATTCGGGCTTGTCGAGATGGTAGAGTTGGCTGCTGCGTTCTTCGCCATCATAGGCGGGCGTCAGCCAGATGCCGATCTCCTTCAGCTGAGGCACCATGCCGTAATAGTCGCTGACGATCTGCAGCATTGCATCGCTCAGCGCGAACTTCATCAGCGCGGGATACTGCACGAAGTCCTCGGGCCGCTCGCATTGATAGAACGGATTGTTGCGGCGCGCCTTCCACCCCGAGGCCCGGCGGTCCTCGATGACCGCGAGCGCCGCCTCAACGGCCTCGCGCGTACCCGGCAGCGTGTCCGGAGTCACCTTTGCAAAGCCGCGGTCCTGCGGAATGAAACCGGCCCAGGACGAGCCGCGCAGAATATCCTGCGCCGCCTTGCGGCGGCGGTTGACGTCCTTTGCGTTGCGCGCGCGGTCGACGGCATCGGCGACCGAATTGAGCGCCCGATACGGAATACCGGCGCCAAGGCCGTAGTGATAGAAGCGACGCTCGATGTCCATGTGCTTTGCTCCTGTCGTTTTCTTATATATCGAAAGGCGGGTCTGATCGATTGCGGTTTGATTGCCGCGTCGGCAAACGGGCAGGTTCAGGACGCGCGCGCCACCGGCGCCGCTGCGGCGTGCCCGCGCAGCAGCGGCCCCAGCTTGGCGGCTAGCATGTCGAGTCCGCGCGCAT
>NZ_JBKBVB010000010.1:0-37452 GCF_046289595.1 Pseudorhodoplanes sp. | reverse complement strand
CATTGCCTTCGCTCTTCATCGGGAATGTCGTCTCGAATTCGGCATCGATCATGCGGGCGATGCGCTCGTCATGCCCCTCCTCGACCCCACCCGTCGGCGACGAGAGCGCATCGAGGATCGCCGCGTTCAGACGATCGGGATCGGTTACGGTAATGCCGAGACCGGAACCCTCGTAAAAGGTATTCTCCGAAAGCAGCACGCATGGCCGCCGCATCAGCTGCGCTTCCCAGCCGGAGGAACCGTTTTCGGTCACGATCAGATCGGCATTTCGCAGATACTTGAACTGGGAATCGAACGGGTCGATCAGTACGGCATTCGGCAGCTCCGCCAGCTCGCGATAGGAATCGGTTTTGCGCCGGCCGAAATTCATCCGGTGTTCGCGGATGAACAGCTTGTAGCCGTGCGGCAGCATGCTCGCGATCACCCGCAGCGTATTGCGCTGATCGTGCCAGAGCGTCGCCTGGAAGGTCTGTGCGAACTCTGCCTCCTTGTGCATCGGGAAATAAACATACTTGATCTTGGCGAGATCGGCGTCGTCGTAGGACTTGAAGAAGTGCTGATGATAATAGGACAGAAACAGCGTGCGGTAGTAACGCCAGATCCTGTTGAACCCGCTTTCGCGCGCCGATCGGTCCTGGCCTCGCCATGAATTGATCATCTCGGGAACGATGATCCGCACATATTCCAGATGCCAGCGCAGAAAGCCGCGCCGCATCCGGTTCTGCCACTTGCTCGCGATATAGCCGACCACAGCGGGCTGGTTGCGGAAGCCCTCGATCTTCTGCTTGGCCGCGTCGCTGACCGGCGCGGACGCTTTCTGCTTCGCCTTGGCGATATCGAGTGCGTCATTGTTCAGGAGGAGGCGATCCGCCGTCCAGAAGGCAAAGCCGGACCGAATTTTCGACGGCCGCAACGCGATGCAGGGAATGCCGCGGCGGCGCGCCGCGAACCAGACCATCATGTTGAGCGGCGTCACCCAATGGAAGAAGAAGACGAAGTCCGGCTTGGTGCGGTCGAGCAGATCGTCGGCGAACCGGAAGAACCGGCGCACGATATTCAGCGGCTCTTTGTTGTCCTTGGTGACGCGAAGCACCAGCGGGTAGCGGTTGAAATACAGAAACGGCACACTGAAAGCGCGGCCGATGCTGTGGGCTGCCGCCAGGATGATCCGGCCGGCGGTCATGCCGGTCACGGCCTCGCCTTCGCGAAGCTGCTCGTCGACCGCCGCCACTGCCTGCTCGTTCTTTTCCCAGTCCGCAGCCTTCAGAAAATGTGGCGGCAGGATGGTTTCGCCGTCGGGCGCGGTCAGCGTTTTGAAGGGCTCGGTATCGACATTCTGGCAGAGCACCGAGACCCGCCATCCCCACCGGCTTTTTCCGTCTTTGAGGATACCGATCAGGTACTTGCCGAGATCCTTGCGGCCGATCGGCAGCACGGCAAGCACGTTCTTTCCGGCAAGCGCGGCATCGTGAACGGCGTCGACCGCCGCACGCTGCTCATGAACCGTCATCGCTGCGCCTCCATCGCCGACGTGTGCCGCGAAGTGTCCCGCATCGCCTTCGCGATCGCCACAGCAAGGCTCTCGGCATCGAGGCCGTGGGCCCTCAACACCTCGTCATTCTGGCCGCAGGCCGGAAATTCCGATAAGCCGAAGGACATCACCGCCGGCGCGCGATCGAGCGCAAGCGCCGCGACTGCCGCCGCAATCATGCGACCCTGACCGCCCTTCACGAAATGATTGTCGATGGTGAACACGGCGCGCTTTCCGTCGAGCGTCTTGCGCAGCCACCGGGTATCCACCTGGTTGAGCCACGGCAGGTTGACCACGGCGACGTCGAACCCATCCTGCTTCTTCAAGATTTCCGCAGCGGCGAAGGCCTGTGGCAGCATCACCGGCCCATAGCCGATGATCACCGCATCCTTGCCGGGCCGCAATTCGACGCCCTGCCCCGGCACGGCGCGATAGCCTTGCGGCAACGCATAGGGAATGTCGCAAGGTATCGAAACCAGCCGCAGATAACCCGGCCCGTTATGCGTCTTCAGCAGATGGTCGAGCAGCGGCGCGACTTCGTCCGCGCAACATGGCTCGACCATTACAAGACCCGGGATCGCGCTGTGCAGGGCGATGTCGTTCACCGATTGATGCGAATGACCGGGCCCGCCGGGCAGCAGTCCGGCCAGCGAGGCGACATAGATAACCTTGGTCTGCTCGGAGGCATTGTTGAAAATCTGCTCGGCCGGCCGCGGCGCGAGGAAACAGGCGAACGAATGCACCAGCGGCAGCAAACCCTGCAGCGCCATGCCGCCCGCCTGTGACACCATATCCATCTCGGCGATGCCGCATTCCAGAAACCGCTCCGGAAACTTTTCCCTAAATGGGATCAGACCGGTGTCGAGAATGAGATCGCCATCGAGCGCGACAATGCGATCATTTGCGGTCGCAGCCGCAATGAGCGCTTCGGTATAGGCCGGAATCAGCCGCTGCGGCTCTCGCGGCGTGGTCCGCGAAGGCGCCGCCTGATTTTCGAGCGTCAACGGTTCGGCGCCGATCGCGTCCAAGCCTGCCTTGCAGCGCGCGATCAGTTCTTCGGCAGCGCGGGCATAATGCTCCGCTGACGGCGCGCCGGAATGGAAGCGGTACAGCTCGCGCGGCGCCAGACCCCATGCCTCCATAAAGGAAACGCCCCGGCCCTTGATGGTGTCGGCGATAATGACCTTGGGCTTGCCTCTGACTTTGCCAGCATCGGCGAGCGCAGCGGACAACGCAGCAAAATCGTGCCCGTCGCAGCGCGACACATGCCATCCGAAGGCCGCAAATTTAGCTTCGAGATCGCCGAGGTCGCTGGTCTCCCTCACATAGATGTCAGACTGGAATTTGTTGTGATCGACGATCACGGTGAGCTTGTCGAGCTTATGGTTTGCTGCAGAGCCAAGCGATTCCCAAATCTGGCCTTCCTGCAATTCACCATCGCCGGTCATCACGAAGATGCGGCGGTCGCGGCCGAGCAGCTTGTCGGCAAAGAGCATGCCCTTGGCTTTGGAGATGCCCATGCCGAGCGACCCGGTATTGGTGACGATCTGGGGCGTCGTTACGATGTC
The DNA here is from genome assembly GCF_046289595.1 of Pseudorhodoplanes sp. GTDB lineage: Bacteria > Pseudomonadota > Alphaproteobacteria > Rhizobiales > Xanthobacteraceae > Pseudorhodoplanes. Next base: position 34,353 of record NZ_JBKBVB010000010.1, on the reverse strand, counting down.
CGGATGTCCCGGAAGACCGCCCAGCCGGCGCAGCTTGGTCAAACCATCGGCAGGCAGCGTGCCGAGCGCGATCAAAGCGGCATAAAGCCCCGGCGCGTCGTGCCCCTTGGACGAGAAGTAAAGATCGTCCGCATCGCCCCCGTTTCCGGTCTTCATCTCGTTCAGAAAAAGCCAAGTCACGATGTCAAGCGAGGAGAAGCTCGAGCCTATATGGCCCGATCCCGCATAAGCAATCATCGACAGCGTATTCAGCCGGCACAGATCGGCGAATAACGCAGCGCGCGCGAACGCGTCGGTATTGAGATTGCGTACGCGCGAAAACTCGGCGACAGGCACGAATGAAAAAGTCTGGGTCATGTCAGGCGACTGCGGTCTTTCTGGACGGAGCCGGGCCATCTGAGACGACATCGGCCAGCAAATCGAGATGGGTTGCGTTCAAGGGCTCGATCGGAAGTGTGGTTTCCCATTCCGCATCCAGCATCCAGCCAAGCGAGCGGTCGTAGGCTGCAGGATTGCTTACCGGCTCTTCGGCGAGCAGGTCCATCATGGTTTGCGCAAGACGCTCGGGATCGCGGAGGCGGCAGCCAAGCTTCGCGCCCTGATAATAATTGTCCGCGAGCGTAATCACCCGCCGCTGCAACAGCATCGCTTCCCACCCTGTCGAGCCGTCCTCGGTCACGACCAAATCGGCATTGGCGATGTATTTGAACTGATCGTCGAAGGCGTCGATCAGCACCACATTCGGCAGTCGCGACAGATTGCGATAGTAAGACGTCGGACGCCGTCCGGTATTGCGCCGGTGCTCACGCACCAGAAGCGTGTAGCCAGCAGGCAGCGCGCCGCTCAAGAGAGCCGCCGTATTGTACTGGTTGCTCCAGAACGGCGCCTGGCCGTTCAGCGCCTGTTCGGGATCCTTGTGCATGGCGATATAGACATAGCGCATGCGCTTGAGCTCATCCGGCTCAAAGCGGCGAAAAAAACCCAATTGCCGCCATTTGAGCACCGGGCGCCGGTAATGTTCGACAAGCAGCTGAAACGCAGGCTTTGCCTCCGGTCCCCCCTTATTGTCGAACCGGCGTCGCAATTGCGCACCGAACAGCCGCGCCAGTTCGAGATGAGTCGAGACCCAGGTCTTGCGCTCGTCGGAATCCCAGTTCTTGCGCACATAGCCGAGCGTCTGCGGCTTGGACCGGAATTCCGCAATGCGCTGCTGTGCGCGCTCGCTGATCGGGGCATTGGCGGCGCGCTTCTGATCGGCCAGCGCGCGCGCAGACAGATTGAACCAGGTCAGATCGGTCGACCAATAGCAGCGTCCGCTCCAAAGCTTGGACGGCCGGTTGACGGCGCAACGAATGCCCTCCTTCTGCGCCAGCATGTAGAACACGAAGCACAGCGGATCGGCCCATTCGCCGGCGATGACCACGTCCGGCTTCACCCTCGCTAGGGTATCGCGCGCAAAAGCGAAGAAGCGCCGAATTACTTGGCTCGGAAATGCATTATCGCGCAGCGCGCGGCGCGCCAGGGTGTTGTTGAACCAGTGGTAATTGCGCCGCGAAAAACCGCGGCCTATGTCGCGCTCGCCGGCCAGCAGGATGCGGCCGGACGAAACACCGCACGCCCGCTCGCATTCGCCGATCAGCGCATCGATCTGAGCAACCTGCGCGGGATCGCTTTCGAAGGGCTGAGCCTGCGCGAAATCCGGCAGCGCGCACATGGCATCGTCCGCCGCAAGCGAATCTTTCCAGACCCGGCGCTCGAATTGCGGACCGACGACGGACACATGCCAATTCAGCTCACGCTTCGCGATCGCGAGCAATTCCTGGAAATACGCTGTCCGGCTGTTCTTCGGCAGAAACAGCACACGCAGATGACTCAGCGCCGGTTCGCCGCCATCCGCAAAAGCCTGCACGGGGGTAACGTCGCTCATAGTCCGAGCGGCTCCAGACTGACACCGGGATAATAGTCCGCATGACGGCGGATGCGCGCAATTTGGGCGGCGGACAATTCCGATTGCCCCCGGCCGACCTTGCCGACATTGAAGCGCGTTGCCGGCGACTTTTCGGTCTGCGCCAGCGCGCGGTTCACATCGGCCTGCGACACCGAAACCCCCAAGGTGCCGCACGCATTCTGAAAGAACGGCACAGGGTCGCGGATCATATCCTCGTAGAAGACGAATTTCGTGTCGATGTCGCCGCGCTGCATTGCCTGCGCCCAGGACACGTAGAATGTGACCATCCACGGCACCGCGGTGTCGATGATATAGTCGAGCTGGTCCTCGTCTTTCAGCGAGGCATAAGCATTCGGAATCAGGATCGACGAAAAATATGGATTGGTCTTCATGTGGTCGCGCAGGCTGACCACCACGTCGAACAGATTGCGAAGCAGGATGACGACCGGGATCTTGAAATTCTGCAAGATGCGCAAGTTCGCGCCGGTCGCCACCAGATGGACCTGGGACACCGTCACCCGGTCGCGCGCATTCACGATACCTGCAACCTGAAGATCCTTTGGCGTGAAGCGGTCCTGAACCACGATGTCCTTATAAACATCGCCGTGCAGGATGCGCGACAGCGCCTGCGTGCAATAGGTCGATGACGACTTGGGGAGCGCGACGAGAAGGTAGGTCGGCGCAAAACCCTCGACGGTCCGGCGCACCTCGGCGTCCTTGAAGGCCTCATCGAGGTCTGCAACATTGCTCAGCAGCAGCCGTTCCAGCACGGGCGCCGGCAATGCCGAAGGAGACGGCTTTCGGTGCGTATGGACCTTGGGTGTCATCATGCAGCCAACCTGAGATGCTGGAGATAGCCACAATCGGCCAGCGCCTTGCGGACCTGGGCCTGCTCATCCTCGGTCAGTTCGGTGTAATAGGACGTCATGTAGGGCTTGCAGATGCCGCGCAACGACAGAATGTATTTTTCGTCAGCACCGGTGAGAAAGTTCCAGGCCTTGGCGCGCTTGGGCATCCGGCTCTGGAAATCGTTGAACCGGCGCTGCGCAGCCAGCGCCTCCTCCCGGCGGCCCTGCTGATACAGATTGTAGATTTCGAGGAGCGCCTCCGGCAGCGCGCCGGCCTGGCTGGTGGTGCTTGCCGCGACGCCGACGCCGAGAACCATGACGAATTGCGACGCCACCGCCGTGATAACCTGGAAATCCTTCTCGGCAAGGCCGATCACCTTGATCTGGTCGGTGGTCCGGCTCGACGAAAACTTCACGCCCGCGATATTCGGATGCGGCTTGAGTTTTTCAAAGAATTCCGGCGGGAAGGCGCGGCACCAATTGGCGCTGGTGTACATCCACAACGGTTTCGGCGCGCGGTCGGCGATATCCTTGTAGAACTTCTCCATGCCGTCGAGCCCGAGCAGCGGGTGATAGGGCATGACGTGATAGGCGTCGAATTCCAGATCCCTTGTTGCATCCATGAAGGCGAGGATGTCGTCCATCGCGAAGAAGCTGGAGCCGAGAATCAGCGGCAGCCGGCCGGCATTGGCCTTGGTGATGGTTCGCGCCACCGTCAGACGCTTGTCGAAAGACAGGTTCATGTCCTCGGATCCGGTGCCGAGCGCCCAATAGCCGCCGACCCCGGTACCGTTGAGAAATTCGATGAGGCGCGTCAGCCCCTCCGTGTCGATCGACCCGTCGCGATGGACCGGGGTCTGCACCACCGGGATCACGCCCTTCAATTGCCTGCAGGCTTGCATCAAAATTCCCCCAGAACGCGGATTAGGCAGATTGGGCTTGGCTGGCCGACCTGTGCGCGGCGTCTCGATCGCCGAACGGATCGTAGCCCAGAAAATCGATATAGGCTTCCGCCACGACGGCATCGATCTTCTCGTCGATGTCGGCGGAATGGAACCGGTCCATCACAAGCGGAACCGAGCGCTGCGCGACGAACGAATTCTCGCGCAGGAAAAAATCGCGCTTCATCGCGTAGAGCGCGGCATTGTACATATAGCAGCCCTCGAAATCTTTCGGGTCTTCCGCCGGATTATAGGGCTCCAGCACACCGTCGCGGATCGCCTTGATGTAAGGGTCGCGCTTCTTGATCGGGCCGCGCACGCTCGCCAGCGTCTCCAGCGGCGACGCCCAGAGCAGATCCACCGCTTCGTCGATATGGGCCGCCGAGCGGATCGGACAGGTCGGCTGCAGCAGCATGATGATGTCGTAGCGGCGGCCGGTCTGCTTTTCGAGGAATTCCATGGCATGCCGCATCACGCCGGTGTTGCGGTCGGCGTCGCCGGAGAGGTTCGCCGGGCGGATGAACGGCACCGGCGCGCCGTATTGCCGTGCCGCCGCAGCGATTTCCTCATCATCTGTCGAAACCAGCCAGTCCGTCAGTTTGGTCGCGTCCTGGCAGGCCTTGATGGTGTAGGCGATCAGCGGATGGCCGCGAAGCGGATAGATATTCTTGCGCGGAAAGCGCTTGGACCCGCCGCGCGCGGGAATGACTGCCAGAACATTCGGAGACGTGGACATCTATACTCGTGCCGGCGTGATCGTCACGTAGACGTTTTTCAGATTGGAATAGAAGTCGATCGCCTCCGGGCCGGGCTCGCGGCTGCCATTGCCGGACTGCTTGACACCGCCGAATGGCATATGCGGCTCGCTGCCATAGGTACCGGCATTGACCGACACGGTTCCCGCCTCGACACGGCGGATAAATTCGGCGGCGCGATCCAGACTCCGCGTGTGGATGCAGGCGGTGAGGCCGTAAGGCGAATTATTGGCGAGCGCCAGCGCCGCCTCAAAATCCGTGACGCGATACAGACAGGCGATCGGACCGAACAATTCCTTGACCGAAATCTCGTCAGCCGGCCCCGCATTTTCGACGATGGTCGGAGCCAGATAGCAGCCGCGCGCATGAGCCGGATCGGTCAGCCGCTCGCCGCCGGTCACAATGCGAGCGCCAGCGGTGCGCGCGCGCTCGATCGCGCTCAGCATATTGCCGAGCTGCCGCGCGTTGATGACCGGCCCGAAATCGTCGTCGTCGGCCGGACCGACCTTCAGCTTCTGGGTTCGCTCCAGGAGCTTTGCCCGGAATGCATCATAGACTGCATCGAATACAATGATCCGGCTGCCCGATGCACAACGCTGGCCGGCATTGCTGAAGGCCGAGAGCAATGTCCATTGCACAGCCTGGTCCAGATCGGCATCGTCGCAAATGACCAACGGATTTTTGCCGCCAAGCTCAAGCGAAATCTTCGCGAGCCGCTCACCGCCGATCCGGGCGATTTCCCGCCCGACGGCGGTAGAACCAGTGAAGCTCAGCACCGCCACACGCGGATCGGCGACGAGCGGCCTCCCCGCCTCCGGGCCGAGCCCCTGAACGACATTCAGAACGCCCGCCGGCAGGCCGGCCTCCCGCGCGATCTCGCCGAACAGCCAGGCCGTCGCCGGCGCATCCTCGGACGCTTTCAGCACGGCGGTGTTGCCGCAGATCAGCGCCGGGAAGACTTTCCACGCGACATTGGCGATCGGCGTATTGGCCGCGATGATCAGCCCCGCAATGCCAAGCGGCGCACGCACAACGCTCGCCTGCTTGTTGTTGGCGCCGCTGGTGGTGGTGCGGCCATAGAGGCGCATGCCCTCGCCGGCCATGAACAGCCCCTGCTGCACCGCGCCCTTGGTTTCGCCGAAGGCGTCCTTGAACGATTTGCCCGTCTCGGCCGAAACCACGCGCGCCATATCCTCGGCGCGCGCCATCAATCCCATCGCGACAGCATGCAGAATGTCGCCGCGCTGCACGGCAGACATTTGCGCCCAGCCCGGCTGTGCCGATGCAGCCGCGGAAACCGCGGCCTCCACATCGATCTCGCGCGATCGCGCCGCGCGGCACACCACGGAGCCGTCATGCGGCGAAATCTTTTCAAACACGTCGCCCGAAACGGCAAAGCGCTCCGCGCCGCCGATCCAGTTCGCGACACGGTCGGGAAACAGCCGCGGCGAAGCGGCCATGGCGCTACCAAGCGGTCCAGCCACCGTCGATCACCAGATTGGCGCCGGTCATGTAGGACGACGCATCAGAGAGCAGAAAAATCACGCCGCCATTCATTTCGTCTTCGTTCGCCATGCGCCCCATCGGCGTACGCCGCGCATAGCCTTCGAGGAAGTCACGCTCCTGATTGGCGAACACCCCGCCTGGCGTCAGCGTATTCACCCGCACGCCCTGCCTGGCCCAATAGGTAGCCAGATAGCGCGTCAGGTTAAGAATTGCCGATTTCGAAGCGGAATATGTCACGGGCTTGAAGAAAGTCTCGCCCCGCGCGCGGCGATAATCGTACAGGCTCTGGTCCGGCGAAACCAGACCGTACGTCGAGCAGATGTTGATGATTGATCCGCGGCCAGCTTTGGCCATGGCATCGCCGATGGCCTGACAGCACAGCATCGTGCCTTTCACATTGACCGCCATAATGCGGTCGAAGCTCGATGCCGGATAGGTTTCGAACGGCCCGTTCTCCTCAGGTGGCGCGTCCGGCGGCGCATCGATTGCCGCGGCATTGATCAGGCCGGCCGGCGTGCCCCATTCGCCTTCGACATTGCGCAGCGCCGAGACAATCGAGTCGGGGCTCGTGACATCGACCTGGAAACAGCGCAGCGCTTTGGTATCCTGATCGGAATAGCTGTCCCGCACCCGTGACGCGTCGGCGGCATCGAATACAGCGACCTTTGCGCCGCGAGCCAACAGCGCCCGCGCGAATTGGCCGCCAAGCTTGCCGCCACCGCCGGTAACGACGATTACACGGTCGCGCACCGCGAAAAGCGGATCCGCAATCATCAGACCTGCCCGCTATTGCTCGGGACGATCTACTGCGCGCGGCCGCCCGCGGCCTGACGCGGTGCTGCGCTTTCCAAAATGTCGTAAGAGAAATTGCCGTCGGTCTTGAGCGGCGCAGTCAGCCGCATACCGAGGATATTGTCGAACTCATAAGGCGGCAGACCGTCATTGGGCGACCTGATCGCAATATCGGCCTCGGTCACCACATGGCCGGCTGGCAGATCGCGCGCAGCGACAAGCTTCTTCTGCATCTTGTAGAGCGGGCCCTTCTCGCTCTCATAGCAGCGCTTGACGCCATCGCCCATGGCGACGCGGGTACGGCGCAAATCGCGCACCATACGGCCGAGCCCCTCCGGCGTGAGCGAGAAGGCGTGGTCAGTGCCCTTGGCGGCGCGGTTCAGCGTGAAATGCTTTTCGACCACGCTTGCACCCATCACATAGGCCACCGGCGCCATCGCGATGCCGTTATCGTGCGACGAGAGGCCGATCACCACATCCGGGAAGCGCTCGCGGAAGGTCTGGATCACGCGCAGATTGAGTTCGTCGAATTCGGCCGGATAGCCGGACGTGCATTGCAATATACAGAGTTGCGGATTGATCGGCATGATTGCGCGATAGGCGCGCACCATATCCTCCATCGAGCATCCGCCTGACGAGATGATCATCGGCTTGCCGAAGCGCGCAACATGGCGAAGCAGCGGAATATTGATGGTGTCGCCCGACGCGATTTTATAGGCCGGCATTCCCAGATCCTCGAGAAAGTCTGCGCTCGGGATGTCGAAGGCGGTCGAGAAGAAGGTAATGCCGATCTCTTTGGCATGTGCGATCAGCTCAAGATGCTGCTCGCGGTTGAATTCGAGCTTTTCGCGGTGCTCGCCGTAGGTCGGGGCATAGCTGTTACGGTGCAGATACGGCGAATCGAACATCTCCTTGGTGAACATCGTTCGATTGTCGCGCTTTTGCAGCTTGACCGCATTGGCACCGCACTGCTTTGCGACCTCGAACATGCGCTTGCATTGGTCGAGATCGCCCTGATGGTTGTGGCCGATCTCTGCGATCACGTAGCAATCCGAGCTGTCGTTGATCGTGAAGCCGTCGATGACGAGTTCGCGCGCCATGTTTTACACCCTGTGTGCTGTCGGAAGGACGATGGCCACCGCTGCGAGATGCTCGCAGCCCTGCCTGCATGAGGCCATCAATTCCATGACGATTTTTCCAAGACTATTGCCGGAGGGGGCAGAGAATTGTCGAAGAGGTGCTTGTCGATGCTGCAAACTGCACCCAAGGCGGCAGCGAGAAAGGCTGAGTAAAGCTACCGCAGTCCGGGTGACTTCGATACCCGGACGGCTTCAACGCACTATGCGCAATTTCAAGGAAAATCCGGCGCGGACATGGCCGGTCCCCCTGAACGGCCGGACTGTTCATGAATTGAACATGGTTGTCAAGCGAGCCAGTTTTACCTCGAACCCGTGCATTAGCGATGCGACGCGCGGACCGCAAAAGTTCGCGCAACAGCTCGGATCGGTTTGTCGTCTTCGCCCTGGCCTCCCTTGCAGGACGACCTGTGTCCGCCAGGGAAACTTAGGGGGGCAGCACTAGGCTAGACTGAACCCTTGGGCTATCAGACCCGGACTCTCACGAAACGGCACGATCGCGCCGTCGCGCCTTTCCGCGCCTTTCCGCGCCCGACAAGAACCTTGTCCCCTCTGAAAAGGACCACCGGAGCAGTGTTGTGAACCAGAATGTCCAAGCGGTGGAGCTTGATACCAAGGCCCGGCCCAAAGATCCGGCGCGCAGCGAGATGACGCCAAGTCGTGGCGGAACCAAGGCCATCGCTGACGACCCGGCGCTTTTATCGATGATGATCCAGGGCGCCGAGCAATCCGGGCCGCTCTGGACCGCGACGCCGTACTGGCAGGGCTATCGCGACCGCATCCTGCGCGAACTCCACCGGGTCGGGCTGCGCGGTATGCGCAACAATCAGGTTCTGCTGAAAGGCTTCGCCTTTGGCGGGCTGCCACGACCGGAACTGCCCGCTTCGCCAGTCAAGCGCGCGATCTGGCACGCTCTCACGGCCATTCCCGGCGTCAATCGCATTCTTGCAGAACACGATCGCGTGCTGGCCGCCGAATACGAACGGCACAAGTCGACACGCCGCAATCTCGCGCGCGTCGCGCTTGACGAGGTCGCCAAGAGCTTTCCCGATCTGCAGCCGCCTGCCGGTATCGCCAACGACGACGCCGACGACGCCTTCACCTGGCGGGGCCATGTGGTGGTTCCGGCGTTCGCGATCTATCTGACGCGGATCGCTGATTTCTACACGCGTATTCAGCCGAAAGACGTTACTTCGATTCTCGAGATCGGGCCCGGCTTGGGCCTGAGCACACTCGCGCATATGACGATCAATCCGCATCTGCGCGTCATCGCCAATGTCGACATCGTCCCTGTTCTGTATCTGTCGACGCAGTTCCTGCGCACAATCGAGGCGATCGACCTGGTCGACTACAGGCAGATGCGCGAGCACGTGACTATCGCCGCCGAACCGGCCGCCAACGGCGTGAGGCTCTACCAGATGGCGCCGTGGCAATTACCGAAGCTGGAGGGTCAAATCGACTATTTCTTCAACTCGTTCTCGTTCCAGGAGATGGAGAAAGAGGTCATCCGCAACTACGCGGCCGAGATCTTCCGGCTGGTCGACAAGGGCGCGCTGATCCACAGTATGGCGGCCGGCCATCGGCCCGGGGCCGGGGGCCAGCGCGAACCGGTCACGCTTGAATTCCTTGAGCAGGTTTTCAGCAAGAAATGGCCGAGTGTCCGGACCATCGACGGGTTCTGGCCGCGGGTCTATGGCGGCAGCGCGGAGCTGACGCGGCTGCTGACGAAATAGCGCTTACGACACCGGCGCGATCGCATCGACCGGCAATTGCACATGGACCTCGCGGCCGAGCAGCGACAGCAGGGCATGCACCCGCACCTCGTCGCGCTTGGTCTCGAAAATCGCGGTATGGCCGGCGAAGGGACCGGCCGCGATCGAAAACCTGTCGCCGCGCGCGAGATTGAGATGATTGCCGAGCACCACGAACCCGCCTTCGTCCTCGCGCGCACGGATTTCGCTGACAATGAAATCCGGGACCGGCGCCGGATCGGTTCCGTTTTTCACCAGTTCGATCACACCGCGGGTCGACCTGATCGCCTGCCAGCGCGCCGCGCCGGGATCGAAAGCCACAAACACGTAGCGGGGAAACAATGGCGAGGCCACGATATCGACCCTGCCGGCATGGCTGCGCCGCTTCTGGTATCGCGGGCAATAAACGTCGAAGCCCTGCCGGACGAGATGCTCCATCGCGAGCGCCTCGTTGCGGGGCTGGGTATAGGCTGCATACCATCGGTTCATTCGGCGGCCCGGATATCCGAATCCTGCGAACTCACCGCCTTGCGGTGACCAATCCCCAACAGGGAGGGCACAAGCACGCGCTCGCGCCCAACCTCGATCTGCATCGCACGCACGATGGTTTCCGAGCCCGGAATGCCGGTGACAATCACCGCATCCACAGGACCAAGCTCGGAAAGGCTTGCGCTAACCGGCAGCCCGCAGAAGCGTTCCCCGCTTTTTCCCTCATCCACGACACCGGCCAGTTGCACCGGATAATCGTGGGCGCACAGCGTCCCGACTTCGGCCAGTTCGGACGCGCCGGCGAACGCGATCCGCTTCCAGCCGTTTTCGGCGCATTGCGCCATCAATTCGGACATCTGCTCGCGCGCCTTGCGGAAAAAGGTGAATGAATAGGAGAAATATTCCGCGGTAAGCCGCGCCTTTTCGGCAAAGCCATTCGGCGTGAGATAATAGGCATAGCGGCGCGGCGGAATCTGGCTGACCTTGATCCAGCCCTTGCCGACACAGCGCTTCAGATAGGCATTGGCGAGCCCAAGCGCGACGCCGAGCTCGCTCGATATCGAGCGCTGCGAGGTCCGGGCATCGCGTTCGATCGCGTTGAGAACCCCGAGCAGGATTTCGTCCTGATCGGCGAACGCATCCGTGCTATCGGTTTTCTTCGGCGTTCGGGCCATCGGTCTGTTGCATGCGTTTGTTGTTCATAGCATGAACGTCCGATAAGATCAAACCCGCATCGCATTCGCAATCAGGACATCCGACCATTCATGTGCGGCATCGCCGGCCTGTTCGACCTGCGCCCGTCGCCGCGCGAGACGGAGCCCTCCCTGCGCGCGCAGGCGATGGCTGATACCATGCCCTATCGCGGGCCGGATGGTCGCGGCGCGTGGGGCGATGCAGCAGCGGGAATCGGGCTGGCACATCGCCGTCTTGCGATTGTCGACCTGACCCCGACCGGCGCCCAGCCGATGCATGCGGCCGATGGACGCTACGTCATCACCTATAATGGCGAAGTCTATAACTTCGCCGACCTGCGCGCGGAACTCGCCGCGCTCGGTCATGTCTTCCGTGGCACCTCCGACACCGAAGTCATGCTCGCCGCCTTCGTGCAATGGGGTGTCGCAGAGGCGACAAAACGCTTCGTCGGGATGTTCGCCTTCGCCGTGTTCGACCGGCGCGATCGCATTCTGCATCTGGTTCGCGACCGTATCGGTGTGAAGCCGCTCTACTGGACCATACAGGACAACACGCTTTTGTTCGGCTCGGAATTGCGCGCGCTGATGGCGCATCCGTCCTTTCGCCGCGACGTCGATCCGGACGCAATGGCCGCCGTCGTCGCCTATAGCTACGTCCCCTCCCCCGCCACGATTTTCCGCAATGTCTACAAATTAGCGCCGGGTCGTATCCTGAGCATCACTGCCGGCACCGGGCCGAAGATCGAGCGCTATTGGCAAATCGAACAGGTCGCGGCGAAACGCGGCAGCGCGAAACTCGACGCCAATGAGGCGGCTGACGCACTCGACGGGCTCCTGCGCGATTCCATCCGCCGGCGCATGATCGCAGACGTGCCGGTCGGCGCTTTTCTGTCCGGAGGCATCGATTCCTCCGCCGTGGTCGCGCTGATGCAGGCGGAATCGACCGCGAAAGTGCGTTCCTTTACCATCGGCTTTGACGACGCGGCCTACGACGAATCCGCACTCGCACGTCAGGTCGCAGAGCACCTGCAGACCGATCACACCGAAATCCGGCTCGATGCCAGAGACGTGCTCGACCTCGTCCCGAACATTCCCGACTGGTTCGACGAGCCTTTCGCCGATTCCTCACAACTGCCGACCTATCTCGTGTCGCAAGCGACGCGAAAGCATGTCACGGTCGCGCTTTCCGGCGATGGCGGTGACGAATTGTTCGCCGGCTATCCGAAATATGCCTGGCTCGACCGGGTCTGGCGGACCGCCGGCAAGCTTCCCGCGCCGGTGCGCGGCATGATTGGCGGCACGCTCAGCCGGACGCCCGAAGCCGCTTTGCGGCCGCTGGCGGCGGCGCTGCTCGATGCCGGGCGCGCCGAGCGGATTGGCGAAAAGTCGCGCCGGCTTGGCCTTGCCTTGTCGGCCTGCGATCCGGACCGCGCCGGTCTCGCGCTTTCGCGCGTCGGCATCGACGCAAATCTGATCCATGGTGCAAGCCACGGCCATAGGCTGACGCCGCTCACCGGACTGGCAGGCCAGTTGCCGGATCTCGTCTCGCGCATGCAGATCAACGACATCGCGACCTATTTGCCTGACGACATCCTGACCAAAGTCGACCGCTGTTCCATGGCGGTGTCGCTTGAGGCCCGCGAACCCCTGCTCGATCACAGGCTCGTCGAGTTCGTCTGGTCGCTGCCGCGCGACGTGCATCACCATGGCGGCGCCAAGGGCCTTCTGCGCGCAGTGCTCGGGCGCTACATTCCGCCCGCTTTCATGGACCGGCCAAAGCGCGGCTTCTCCGTCCCGCTTGCCGCCTGGCTGCGCGGACCGTTGCGCGACTGGGCGAGCGGATTATTGTCGCCCGCAAAACTAAGTTCAGACGGGCTGCTCGATGCGCCAGCCGTCGGGCGGCTTTGGCAGCGCCAAATCAACGGCACCGAGGACAACGCAACCGGCCTGTGGAACATCCTGATGATACGCGCCTGGTCCGAACGCTGGCTGAGGGCATGAGCCAAAACCCGAGCAGCAACGTCGATGAGAGAGTCGCCAAAGGCTTCGGCGATGAATGGTCGACCTTCCGGCAAAGCGAGGACGATCTGACGCCGGCGCAGCGCCAGGCGATCTTCGAAAACTATTTCTCGATCTTTCCCTGGACCGCGCTTCCGGACGATGGCGGTATCGGTCTTGATGCCGGCTGCGGCAGCGGCCGCTGGTCGATGGGCGTGGCTCCGCGGGTGAAGCATCTGCACGCGCTCGACGCAAGTGCAGATGCGCTCTCAGTCGCTCGGCAAAATCTTGCGCGCTTCCACAACGTTACTTTCCATCACGCAAGCGTCGGCAACATCCCGCTATCGGACCGCTCGCTCGACTTTGCCTTCTCACTCGGCGTTCTGCACCATGTGCCGGACACACAAGCTGCAATCGAAGCGATTGCCGCGAAGCTCAAGCCCGGTGCACCTTTCCTGGTCTACCTCTATTACGCCTTTGACAATCGCCCGGCCTGGTTTCGCGGGCTCTGGGCGGTGAGCGATGTCATCCGCAGAGCGGTCTCGCGGATGCCTCACGCTGTACGTCTGGCGGTCAGCCAGGCGATCGCGGCACTGGTGTATTGGCCGCTGACCCGCCTTGCCCTGATCGTCGAAAAGTCCGGCAAGTCGCCCGACGCGATCCCGCTATCCTGGTATCGAGACAAGTCGTTCTATGTGATGCGGACCGACGCCTATGACCGCTTCTGCACCCGGCTGGAGCAGCGCTTTACCCGCGCGCAGATCGCCGAAATGCTGACCCGCGCCGGGTTCCGCGACATCCGCTTCTCCGAGCGCGAGCCGTTCTGGTGCGCTGTGGGAATCAGGAATTAAGGCAATTTCGGCCGATTTCTTTCCCGGATCGAATTGCGTATACCATCCCTCACAGCGGCTGCCACATGGCGTATTCAGGTGCCCCTTTTCTATGACCGAGCCTCAGCCCCACATCCCGGACGACGACGCAGCCTTTCGCGCGCGCATGATCGACTCTGCGGTCCGGACTCTGGATGCCGAGGCGGAAGGAATAGCCGCGCTCTCCGCCGCCTTGCGCGACGGCCTTGGGCGTGCGCTCAATGCTGCAATCGAATTGATCCGCACTGCGCACAAGGATGAAGCCGCGCGCGGCCGGCTGATCGTCACCGGGATGGGAAAGTCGGGGCATGTCGCGCGCAAGCTCGCCGCGACCTTCGCCTCCACTGGAACGCCTGCCTTTTTCGTACACCCAAGCGAAGCCAGTCATGGCGATCTCGGCATGATACAGGACGAAGACGTCGTCCTCGCGTTGTCCTGGTCCGGCGAAACCGCCGAGCTCAAAAATATCATCGACTATGCCAAGCGCCGCAACATCGCCCTGATCGGGATGACGTCGGACGCAAGTTCCACGCTCGGGCGCGCGGCTGACGTCGTACTTGCACTCCCGCAGGCGCGCGAAGCCTGCCCGCACAATCTAGCACCCACCACGTCGTCGCTAATGCAGCTTGCGCTCGGCGATGCGCTCGCCATTGCGCTGCTCGACAGCCGCGGCTTCTCGGCGCAGCAATTCCATGTGCTGCATCCGGGCGGACGCCTCGGGGCGCTTCTGAAATTTGCCCGCGATGTGATGCGCACCGGCGACGCCATGCCGGTGGCGAAAACCGGCTCGCGCATGGCCGAAGCCGTGGTCGAAATGTCCTCCAAGGGTCTCGGCTGTATCGGTATCGTCGATGCGCATGGGCAATTATGCGGCATCATCACCGACGGCGACCTGCGCCGCTGGATCGAACGCCACGGCCTCACCGATGCGACCGTTGACGAGATCATGACGCGCAACCCGAAGTCCTGCAGGCCCGACCAGCTGGTCAGCGAAGTGATCGAGGCTCTCAACTCCTCTAAAATCACCGCGATGTTCGTGGTCGAGGGCAACCGGCCGGCCGGCGTGGTGCATCTGCACGATCTTCTGCGCATCGGCGTTGCCTGACGCGCCAAAATGAACGTCCTGCTTGAGCCGTTCCGGCAGCCGACAATGGCCGGACTGACAATTGTCGTCTGCGCCGCCGCGCTGTCCGCTCTGCTGATCCTGGGGCTGCGCCCGCTGCTCGTGCGCTACGCCATGGCGCGGCCGAACGCGCGGTCCTCGCACAAGAAGCCGACGCCGCAGGGTGGGGGTATCGCGGTGATCGCGGCCTTTATTGTTGTCGCAAGCCTGGGGCTGTTGGCGACAGGCGTATGGCCGGCACAGACTGGCTCGGCGATCCTTGCTGTTTTAGGAGCGACCATCCTTATCGCGATCCTCGGCGCGGTTGACGACATCCGGCCGATCGAGGTCGCGCCGCGCCTGCTGATCCAGTTGTTCGCGGTTGGCATCGTGATTGCAGTTCTGCCGGCGGAATTTCAGATGACGCCGTTTCTACCCTGGTGGCTGGAGCGAATCATTTTGATTCTCGCCGGCGTCTGGTTTGTGAACCTCGTCAACTTTATGGACGGGCTCGACTGGATGACGGTTGCGCAATTCGTTCCGCTGACCGCAGGTCTCGTGCTTCTCGGAGTCATGGGGGCGATGCCGCCTTTCGCGGTCGTCTGCGCTCTGGCGCTGCTCGGCGCATTGATCGGCTTTGCCCCGTTCAATCGTCCCGTGGCGCGGCTGTTTCTCGGCGATGTCGGCAGCCTGCCGCTCGGACTGGTCGGCGGCTGGCTGCTGGCGCTGCTCGCCGACAAGGGTCACCTGGTCGCGGCACTCCTCCTACCCCTTTACTACCTGATGGATGCAACCATCACACTGGTCCGCCGCCTCGGCCGCGGCGAAAAAATCTGGCAGGCGCACCGCTCTCATTTTTACCAGCGCGCGACCGATAACGGTTTTACGGTTCCGCAAGTTGTTGCTCATGTCTTTGCGGTCAATATCGCACTGATCATCCTTGCTGCATTGTGTGTGCGATACAATACTCCGGCCGTCGAGATCCCAGCGCTCGCGGCGGGCATTGCGATGGTGGGCCTTATGTTGATGCGATTTTCCCGGAAACAGACCTGATGCGGGTGCTGGTGACCGGCGCGAGCGGTTTCGTCGGGCGCGCATTGACCCAAAGTCTGTCGCGCGCGGGCTTTCACGTGCGTGCGGCGGCACGCGACCGCTCGAAGATTCCGCCGGCCGAATTTGTCGAAGCGGTCCAATTGCCCGACCTGTCGCGGCCGGTCGATTGGCGGCCGCTGCTCGCCGATGTCGATGTGGTCGTGCATCTGGCCGGGATCGCGCATCTGTCGGCAAGAATCCCGGAGCAGACCTACGACCGCGTCAACCGCCTCGCGACCAAGGAACTGGCGCTGCACGCCTCGCTTGCACCCAATGTCCGGCGCCTCGTCTTCGTATCGTCCATCCGCGCCCAGACCGGCCCCGTCGCCGAGGGCGTGCTCACCGAGGACAGCATCCCGCAACCGACCGATGCCTATGGCCGCTCGAAACTTGCTGCCGAAGCCTTCGTGCGCGGTTACGGCGTGCCCTGGACGATCCTGCGGCCTGTCGTGATCTATGGCAAAGAAGCGCGCGCGAATGTCGGCCAGCTGGTTCGCGCGTCCCGCTTGCCCTTGCCGCTTCCATTCGGCGCATTCAGGGCCAAGCGCTCGCTGCTGGCAATGGAGAATATGCTGTCGGCGATCCAATTCGTTCTGGAACACCCGGCAACCGCCAATCAAACCTATATCGTAGCCGATCCGTTGCCGGTTTCTGTCGCCGAAATGATCGCCACGCTGCGAGAGGCACGAGGCAAATCGCCAAAGCTCGTTGCCGTTCCGCAGAGCTGGGTCGGCGCAGCGATGCGCGGGCTCGGCAGAGCCGAGGCTTATGACCGGATCGGCAATGCGCTGGTCGCCGATATCGCCAAGCTGCGCGAGGCCGGCTGGCGGCCGCCGACCGATACGCGGCATGCGCTGGCGCGCCTGGTGCGCCGATAACCGGCCAGCAAATCCCGGTTACGCCGCCTCGCCCTTGAAGTCGGGAACGGCGTCGCGCAACACGCGATAGATGGTCGAGCGGTCCTCGCGCATGAGCCCCTGTTCGAGCGTGGCAAGCCAGGCCCGCATGGTGTCAAGCGACGGCGACAAGGGGCGGGCTGCAACCACGCCGGCAATGCCGATCTCGACCGTCGGCTCCTCCCGCGCGAACAGGATTTCATGCAGCCGCTCGCCGCGCCGGATGCCGGTGAAGGTGACGTCGATGTCGCGCCCGGGTTCGAGTCCGGACAGCCGGATGATGCGCTCTGCGAGCTCCACGATCTTCACTGGCTGACCCATATTCAGCACATAGACCGCCACGTCCGACCGCTCCGGCCCAAGCGCATGCGTTGCTGCCGTCACGACAAGGTCGCAGGCCTCGCGGATGGTCATGAAGTAGCGCACCATGTCGGGATGCGTGACCGTGACCGGGCCGCCGGCCTCGATCTGCGCCTTGAATTTCGGCACCACCGACCCGTTCGAAGCCAGCACATTGCCGAAGCGCACGGCGATCAGCCGCATCGGCGTTTTGCCGGCCTCGGCCTTGCGGGCGAATTGCTGGTCCAGCGCCTGGCAATACATCTCGGCAAAGCGCTTGGTGGCGCCGAGCACCGAAACCGGCTCGATCGCCTTGTCGGTCGAGATCATCACCATCGCCGCGGCACCGGAGGCAGCGGCCGCGTCGGCGACATTGACCGAGCCGAACACGTTGGTTTTCACCCCCTCGCCCCAGTCCTGCTCCAGGAGCGGCACATGCTTGAGCGCTGCGGAATGGAACACGATATCGGGCTTGAAATCGGCCATGAGCCGCATGATGCGCTCGCGGTCGCGGATGTCGGCAAGGCGCCCCGTGATCTCGGCTTTCGCGTTCTTTCCGGCAAGCGTCTCCAGCACGGCATGCAGCGCAGGCTCGGAATTCTCGATCACGAGAAGGCGTGCGGCGCCGAATGTTACGACGCGATCGCAGATTTCCGCGCCGATCGAGCCGCCGCCGCCGGTGACGACGATGGCGCGGCCCTTCACGAAATTTTCCAGCCGCCGGTAGTCGATCTTGACGCTCGGCCGCAACAGCAAGTCCTCGACATTGACCGGCGCGAGGCGAAGCGCCTCGACGCTGTCATCGAGCGAGGGCAGCCGGCTCGTGGTGAGTCCGAGCCTGCGCGCGCGCATCAGCAGCGTGTCGGTCGCAATTTCGGGCTCGAAGGCCGAGGGCGTCAGCACCACGCGACGCACATTCGTCCCGCGCTGCGCCAGGTCCGAAACAACGCCCTCGAGGTCTTCGAAATTGCCGCGCACCTGAATGCCGCGGATCGATTGCCCCCTGTCTGCCGGCGAGTGCGACAGAATGCCGACCGGCCAGGTTTTCTTCACCGCGCCGCTTTCGATCGCGCGGATCAGCACCTCGGCGTCGGCGGCGCGGCCAAGGATCAGGGTCGGTGCAGAATCGTTGCGGATCGCTTTGCTGCGCGCGCGCGAATAGCGGAAATAGCGATAGGCGACACGCGGGCCGCCCAGAAGAAACATCTGCAGCAGCCAGTAGATCAGGATTGTGGCCTTGCCGAAGAAAAAGCTGCCGTAAACATTCGGCGCGACCATGATGTAGTCGACCACCAGCAGCGTCAGCGCAATTACGGTCGCGGATCGGAAGATGTTCCAAAGGTCCGGCAGCGAGGCGAAACGCCACTTGGCATCGTCCAGATGGAAGAAGTGATAGACGATACCAGCGTAGATCATCACCGCTGGCATCATCAGCCACAGCAAGTCGAGCCGCACCGACAGCCGCTGCTCCTCGAAGCGGATGTAGAATGCGGCCAGAAGGGCCACGGCCGTCATCACCAGATCGTGCAGGACGATCAGGGTCTTGCGGGTGGTCATGGTGCGGAAATTTGGCATCGGCAGGCTGTCCGGGTCACGGACTGAATAGCGGCGTTTGCGGCGCGGCGCCACCCCGATCCCCCGCCGGCGCGCCGGTCGAGAGCGCCATGTCCAGCGCCGAAATCACAGTCTCGGCAGACATCTGGTCGAGGCAAAGGCTGTGGCTCTGCACGTTCCGGAGGCAGCCCTCGAGACCGCATGGCATGCCCGGCAGCGGGTTTTGGACCACAATGACGTTGCCGCGGCGCTGCACGGATCCCCGCTCCTCAAAGGGCTCGGCGATAAGCCCTCCCGCCGGCCAGGGCGCCCACCGGCGCGGATCGGTGGGGCCGAACAGCGCCACCGTCGGGCACCCCGCCGCCGCCGCCAGATGGGTGACCGACGTGTCCGGACCGAGAAAGACCTCGGCCCCGGCAATGAGCGTTGCAAGTTCCGGCCAGGACAGCGCACCATCGAGCCTGCGAATATCGATCGCATCCCAAATCGTGTCGAGATAGGCCTTCTCCGCCGCGCTGGGGCCTCCAGTCGCAACCAGCGTGAGTCCACGGGCGCAAAGATGTTGCGCGGCCGCCCGCCAGCCGGCCGCATGCCATTGCTTGTAGCGGAAGAAAGGCGCCGCATGCAGGATCGCATAGGGCCCGTCAGGTGCGGCCGCGACCCGTTCCGCGCGCGGCGCGACGACCTCTGCGACCGGGTCGATGCCGATCAGTTTCGCGAGTTCAAGCGTTTCCGCGACCCGGTGCAAGTCCTCGCGCATTGGCATGCGCCGGTGCAGGAACATGCCCTTGATCCTGCCGATCGCGCGACCCTCGGTAACGCCGACACGGGTCTTTCCGGCGACGATCGCGAAGAAGGAAGGCCGGTCGCCGGCCTGGGTGGTGATCGAAAGGTCATAGTGGCGGAACAATTGCCGCGCCAGCGCGACGCTCTCGGCCGCGCTCGGACGTGGCGGAGAGGAGATCACGGCGTCGATATCGGGATTTCCGTCAAGGATTGCAGCCGTATCCGAGAAAACCAGCATTTCGATCCGTGCGTCGGGAAAGGCGCGGCGCAGGCTGCGGGTGAGCGGCGTCGTCAAGAGCACATCACCGAGCCGCCGCAGCGCCACCACCAGGATGCGCGGGCGCGGCGGCAGATCGAGCCGCTTCGTCACGTCTTGACCGCGGCCCGCCGAACGCCAAGCCGCGCTTCTTCGCGTTGTCCGAGCATCATTGCGCCGGCCACCCCGACGCCGAACATGTAGATGAAGGCCTGCGCGAAATCGAACAGGTGATTGTTGAACAGCGATCCGATGACATTTTGCGCGACGACCGCAAGGCCGATCCAGCCGGCAAGGCCGCCTGGGCGGAACAGAAGCGCATGAGAGAGCCACATCGCATACAGAAGCAGGATGCCGGCAAAGCCGAGCTGAATGCCGACGGTCAGCGTCTGGTTATGCGGATTGGTGGTCGGCGGCTTGGGTGACCCCTGCGCCTCCGCCGCGCGGATAAATCTTTCGTGGACCGAGCCCGTGCCATGGCCGATCACAGGCGCCTTGGCGACGATATCGAGCGAGATGGTCCAGAATTCATAACGTTGCCCCGCCGACGTCGCCACCTGGCGGGTCCGGTAGTCCTGAATCTCGGTGAAAATGCCGAACATGCGGTCCTGAATTTTCGGCGATGCCACAAAGGCCGCCGCCGCCATTGCGACGATCGCAACGCCGACCGCAAGCGAGACCGCACGGCGGCAATGCACCATGACGAGGATCACAAGCAGCGCAGGCGCGGTCACGAGCCCGGTACGGCTCGGCGCCACCAGCGTGACATTAATCAGGAACAGCGCGGCAAGCGCCCCGAGCGCCAGCGCCAAGGCCACCTTCCGTTCGCAAAGACGCAGATAGACCAGATAGATCAACCCGACGGCGCAGAGGATGAATTCCTGACTCTGCACAATATAGTCGCGAACCGGAACGCCATAGCTGGTCGAGCCCTTGGTCAGCGGCTTCATGCCTGTCAGCGCCATCATGAAGGACAAGAGCAGCACGATCGAACACGACAGCACAAATCCGACGAAGACATAATGCGCCCGCGGCGAGTGGCGGAACTGCACCAACAGAACCGGTATGACCAGCAGTTTTGCGAACGAGGCAAAGCCGTTGAACCGGCCTGACCAATCGACGCCGGACGCCCAGGCCATACCCGCAAAGGACAGTGCAACCAATGCCACCGGCAGCCAGGCCGCCGGATACTTCATGACGTTGCGCCATTCGTCCGGTTCGCTCGAGGGAATGAACACGACGAGCCAGGCGACGACCAGGATATAGCTCACCGAGGTCGACCACGGAATCGCGGCGACCGCTGCAACCGCAAGCCAATCGGCGGCAATCCGCCATTGCACGCGTTCGAAGCGCGCCCTCATACCGGAACCTGCGGGCGGGCTGTCGTCGCCATCGCCGACAAACCGGATTGCGCGACAATGCGGCCCCCGGTGCGAACGTCATCCAGCTTCTTGTCGTTATCCGGCAGCCAGGAGCGGTCGGCCGAGGGATGCCACAGATGCAGGACTCCGGTCGCAAACACACCATCCTTGCGGCGCACCCCCGCATGTAAAAGCCGCACGAGAAGGTCGGAATCTTCCCGCCCCCAACCCTGATAGGCGCAGTCGAAACCATCGACCCGATCGAGGTCGCGACGCCAGACCGCGAGATTGCAGGACCGCGCGCCGCGCCAGGCGCGAAACCGCAATTTGCGCAGCGGTCCAAGCGGCAGCCGCATCAGCGGCACCGTGCGGTTGATGCCGCCACGACTTCGCTCGCGCGCCCATTGGCGATAGGTCCAGTGCTCTGCATCGAGCCCTTCTCGCAGCACCGTTTGCGTGAGCGCTTCCGACATCAAGATGCGATTTCCGGTGACGAACCATCCCGGTTCGGAAAGGCGGCGATGGGTTTCCACAAAGCTCGGGCGCGCGATGCAATCGCCATCAAGAAAGATGCAATAGACTCCGCCGCTGGCCAGTATCGCGCGGTTGCGGATTTCGGCGGCACGAAAGCCGCGGTGCTCTTGCCAGACATGCTTCAACGGCCTGCCGAATTTTGGAACCCATGTCGCGATCAGCCGTGCCGTGGCTTCGCCCGAACCGTCGTCGGCGACGATGACCTCGAAATCCCGGTCGGTCTGCGCGGCAAGCGAACGCAGCACCGCGTCGAGGGCATCCTCGCGGTTCCAGGTTGTGACGATCACCGAGATCAGATCAGCCACGGCTTCGTCCCTTCAGCCATGCTTTCATGTAGCGATAATAGGTTCCCTCAGCATTCGCGACCGCCAGCAGAAAGCCCTCGCGTCCATCGAGGAAGCCGAGCCGGATAAAGTAGGTCTGCACGAATGTCCACCAGCCGCGGACGATCCCCGTGAAAAACCAGACGCGCCGGCCCGATTGGACGATCATTTCCGCGCGAGCGGTGGAATAGCGGTCCATCCGCGACAGTGAATCTTCGAGACGCAACACCGGGTGATGAATCAGTGGTTCCTTCAGCCGGCCCACGGGACCGTCAAATACGACGCGCTCATGCACAAGATCGTCCGAAAAGCGCGCCAGGCCGCGGCGAAACAAGCGGAGCACATAATCGGGATACCAGCCGGAATGGCGCATCGGCCGGCCGCAGAATGTCGAAAGACGCGGCATTTCGTAGGCATTCGACAAGCCCTCCGTGATGGCTTGGCGAACTTCGCGCGCCAGCGTTTCGCTGACCCGCTCGTCGGCATCGATGGACAGCACCCATTCACCGGTTGCGAGCGAAAGCGCGAGATTTTTCTGCGGGCCGAAACCACGCCATTCCGTTGCAACTGTGACCTTCGCGCCCTTTGCGGCCGCAAGCGCCGCGGTGCCATCCTCGCTGCCGCCGTCGACCACAATCCGCTCGTCGCAGAATGCGAGGCTATCGAGGCAGGCCTCGATATTGCGGGCTTCGTTTCTGGCGATGACGATCGCGGAAAGGCGCACGGTCATCGCACCGCATCCTCGCGCCGAAAGCGGATACGGTCGCGCAGGCGACGCTTTGTGTCGCGGAACATCCTGAAGGGAAGCGCGAGATAATACTTGCGAAAAATCTGCCAGCGGCCGAGCACATCCATCGCCGGCGCATCGCCGCGCGGGACATACCAGCCGTTCAGGCCCGTGCGGCGCATCAGGGTATAGCCCGCCGCGGTCATGAAGCGATGCTTGGCCAGATTGCCGACATGGTCTTCGAGCAATACCAGCCGCGGTTTCCAGCGTGCAAAGTCGAATCCACTGAGCACGTCCAGCTCGTGGCCCTCGACATCGACCGACACCAGGTCGATCGGCGCAACCGCACCCCCGTCCTCCAGCACCTCGTCCAGGGTCCGCACCTTTACGTCGATCATACGATCGGCGCGCATGCCGGTGACGGCGAGGTTGGGGTCGAACGATGAGAATGCGCCTGCCACATGCAGCGTCATTGTCTTTCCGGCGCGGTCGGGCGACGAACAGGCCACCTCGAACACTTTTGCTGTGCGCTGGCGCCTGAGCTTGTCTGCAAGATCGGGCAACGGCTCGACCAGGATTCCGGTCCAGCCGGCCTGTTCGAGATGGAAACTCTGCGAGTCCTTCTTCGGATCGTTGGCGCCGACCTCGACGAAAAAGCCGGCGGTCCGGTTGCCGAAAAATTCACGCACCAGCGCGGGTTCGAGCTCGGGCTTGAAAACAGCGGGCACGGTGCGATCCATCCGGCCGGGTCAGCTCTTCACCGTCGAACGCGAGCGGCGGACAATGTCGCTGGTCGAATGACCGGGCAGGAGATCGACCAGCAGCACCTCGCCGCCATAGGCGTCCACGATGTCGTGGCCGACCACCTGCTCGCGCGTGTAATCCGCGCCCTTGATCAGAACGCTCGGGCGCACCCTTTCGATCAGGTTGCGCGGGGTGTCCTCCTCGAAGACGACCACGAGATCGACCGCCTCCAGCGCGGCCAGCACCTCGGCCCGCGCCTGGACTTTCTGCACCGGACGCTCCGGGCCTTTCAGGCGGGAAACCGACGCATCGCTGTTCAGTCCGACGACCAGCCGGTCGCAGGCCGCCCGCGCCTGCGCCATCAGCCGGACGTGGCCGGGATGCAGGATGTCGAAACAGCCATTGGTGAAGCCGATGCGCAGTCCCTGCTTGCGCCAAACGGCAAGCCGCGCGTCAAGCTCCTGCCAGTCGAACAAGATCTTGTCCTCGGCAGCCAGCGTCGCGGACGGCAGGATGCGGTGACGCAATTCCGCAAGCGACACCGTCGCGGTGCCGCGCTTGCCGACCACGACCGCCGCGCCTGCATTGGCCGCCCGCATCGCCGCCTCATAGTCCGCCCCCAGCCCGAGCATGGCTGCAAGCACCGCGATCACCGTATCACCCGCGCCCGAAACGTCGCCGATTTTCACCGCATAGGCCGGCACATGAACCGGCGCAGCTGAGCGCGTCACCAGCGTCATGCCCTCATCGCTGCGGGTGACCAATACGGCATCGCAATCGAGGATATTGCGCAGTTCTTCGGCCGCATCCGCCACTTCAGTATCGCCGTGCGCATCACGACGCACCGCTTCGGCCAATTCCTTGCGGTTCGGCGTGACCATCGTCGCGCCGCGATAAATGGTGTAATCGTTGCCCTTGGGATCGACCACCACCGGCTTGCCCGCGGCGACTGCGGCATCGATCACCCCCCGGATCAAGCCAGGCGTCAGCACACCCTTGGCATAATCCGAGAGCACAACCGCATCGACGCCGGACAACGCGGCAAGGGCAGCATCGAGCAGCGACGTCTCGGCTCTGGCATCGGCGGGCCGCGCTTCTTCCCAATCGGCGCGCAGAAGATGCGTTGCATAATGTTCGGAGACGAACCGGACCTTGCGCGTCGTCGGTCGCGATCCGTCGACGACGAGCGACGTCGCAATGCGGGGCTCCGCGGCGAGCGCAGCTTTCAGCGTGCGTCCGGCATCGTCTTCGCCGACCAGCCCGACAAAGACGCAATGCGCACCGAGACCTGCAATATTCCGCGCAACATTGCCCGCGCCGCCGATCACCATTTCGCTGCGCCGCACGGCGATTACCGGGGCCGGCGCTTCCGGCGAGATGCGGGCAACCTCGCCATAGACGAAATCGTCCAGCATCAGATCGCCGACGCACAGCACGGTGACACCGGACAGTCGCGACAGGTTCTGGTCGAAATCGAACATCAGCGATACCGGTCTTCGCGATCGAGATAGTGCGAGACGTAGCGACCCACCGCCTCCTGGAGCGGCGTAAAGCCGGCGTTATAGCCGGCTGCCCGCAGCTTCCCGATCTCGCTCTGCGTGAAATATTGATACTGGCCGCGAATCGATTGCGGCATATCGATATATTCAATCTTCGGTGGGCGCGAGAGCGCCGCAAACATTGCCTCGATCATTTCGCGAAAGCTGCGCGCCTGACCGGTGCCAACATTGAACAGACCGGACACGCGCGGGCTGTCCAAGAGCCATCGCACCACGGCGACAACGTCGTCGACATAGATGAAATCGCGGCGCTGGTCGCCATCGGCGATGCCCTCCTTGTGCGACTTGAACAGCTTCACAGTCTGGCCCGCCTTGGCATCGTCGAAGATGCGCGCCAGAACGCTCATCATCTTGCCCTTGTGATACTCGTTCGGGCCGAAGACGTTGAAGAATTTCAGGCCCGCCCATTGCGGCGGCAACTTCTCACCGCGCGCCTTGCGGGCGATCAGGGCCTGATCGAACAAATGCTTGCTCCAGCCATACAGGTTCATCGGGCGCAGTTCGCGCAAATAATCGGGCCGGTCGTCGTCGGCAAAGCCATGCTCGCCATTGCCGTAGGTCGCTGCCGACGAGGCATAGATGAACGGTGTCTGCGTCTGCGTACACCAGTCAAGCAAAGTGAGCGAGAGCCGAAAATTGGATTGCATGACTAGATCGCCATCTGTCGCGGTCGTGTCCGAGATCGCGCCCATGTGGATGACGGCTTCGAGCTTGCGCCCCTCCAGCCACGCGCACAGATCCTGCGGCTGGACGAAATCGGCGATTTGGCGCTTGGCAAGGTTGTGCCAGCGGCCATCGGTGCCGAGACTGTCGTTGACAACGATATCGGTGCGGCCGGCCTCGTTCAGGCTCGCGACGATATTTGACCCGATAAAACCGGCCCCGCCGGTCACCAAAAGCATCGCAAATCCCGCTCCGCGGCCGTTCCGGCACCTGGGCCGTTCCTTTGCCCCACCGGACGAAACGGTGCAACTTGGGTCGAGAAATCCCGTCAATCCGGGCCGGTTCGCTGCCCTCCATCGCAAGCCGACCCGAGCAAAATTCCTCACCGGATTGGACAAGAGCCAGCAAACGGGCGTACTTGCAGTCCGGGATCGAGCAAAAAGTGAATCCCGGTTCAGTTTTCAGAGCATGCGTTCCGTCTCACAAAGCCTGACAGTTCCGGACCCTGCCGACCGGCAGGACAATCCCATTCTAATCGTCCCCTATATGTGGATCGGCGATTTCGTGCGGGTGCATTCGGCCATCCGGCTCCTGAAGCAGCGCTGGCCGCAGCGCCCGATTGACCTTCTGACCAGTTCGCTCTGCGCACCGATCCTCGATTACTTGCCGGGCGTCCGCAAAGGTATCATCGCCGATCTTCCGCGCCGCCGCCTGCCATTCTCGCAATATGCGGCGCTCGGCAAGCAATTCGCCAAAGAGCGCTACGGCACCGTGCTGGTGATGCCGCGGACCTGGAAAGCGGCGCTCGCGCCCTTCCTTGCCGGCATCCCGGAACGCACTGGTTTCGCAGGTGAATTTCGCTTTGGCCTGATCAACGACATGCGCTTCGGCGAGCGCAAGCTAGAGCGCATGATCGACTGTTTCGTTGCCCTAACCCAACCCAAAAACGCGGTATTGCCCGGCGCTTATCCCCTGCCCGAGATCGTAGTGCCTCCGGCAGAAATTGAAAACTGGTTATCCCGCAACGACTTGCGCAAAGCCGGACGCCCGGTCGTGGCCATGGCGCCAGGAGCGGTCGGGCCCGGTAAGGCCTGGCCGCCGGAAAATTACGCCGCGCTGGCCCGATCGCTGACCGCGCAGGGCGCCGATGTCTGGGTGCTCGGCGGCCCCGCGGAGGCGGCCATCGCCGCGCAAATCGTAAAGGCCGGTGGTGCAAGTGCTTACGATCTCACCGGAAACGACCTGCGCAACGCCATTGTCGCGCTGGCGGCGGCCGATCTTGCCGTCACCAACGATTCCGGGCTGATGCACATTTCCGCAGCCATCGGCACGCCGACGGTGGCCATTTTCGGCCCGACCTCTCCACGTCTCTGGGCCCCGCTCAATCCGCTGTCGGCGATTATCGAACCGCCCGGCCGCTACCCGAATATCAGGGAGCGGAGCACCACAGGCGTCACCGTGGATCGGGTTCTCGACGCCGTCCGCCGGACCCTGCCGCGCTCCTCGGCAGCCGCAAACCAGCGTTCATAATCGTAGAACCGCCGTTCCTCTGGCGTGGAGGATGCGGGAGCCTAGAATACAACCCGATGCGCGCCCTCCTGCAATGGACGGACCGATGACACCGCTGAAACCGGCCGCCTTCCTCGACCGCGACGGCGTCATCAACCGCGACGACGGCTATATCGGCACGATCGATCGCTTCCATTTCATCGACGGCGCAGCCGAGGCGATCCGCCGGCTGAACGAAGCGGGCTTCCACGTC
Organism: Pseudorhodoplanes sp.; assembly: GCF_046289595.1. Classification (GTDB taxonomy): domain Bacteria; phylum Pseudomonadota; class Alphaproteobacteria; order Rhizobiales; family Xanthobacteraceae; genus Pseudorhodoplanes. The sequence continues at coordinate 6,930 of NZ_JBKBVB010000010.1, read as the reverse complement.
TTCGTCATCTCGAACCAGTCCGGCGTCGCGCGCGGCCTGTTCACCGAGGACGATGTCGCGCGGCTGCACGATCACATGCGCGGCGAGCTGGCAAAGCACGGCGCGCGTATCGACGACATCCGCGTCTGTCCGTTTCATCCCGACGCGCCGCTCCCCGCCTACCGGATCGACTCCGACTGGCGCAAGCCGAAGCCCGGCATGCTGCTCGACCTGATGGAAAAATGGCCGGTCGACAAATCCGGCAGCTTCCTGATCGGAGACAAAGAGAGCGATCTGCGTGCGGCACAGATGATCGGCATTGTCGGGCATCTGTTCGAAGGCGGCAATCTCGCAGACTTCGTGGAGCGGCTGCTGATGGCTCGCAACCAGGACGTGATTGTCGCTGGCTCGTTGTCACCATTTGCCTAACGACTTGCAAAGCGGACACCGGCGTTGCCGCGGCGGTCCGCCGGGGCGGTCGAGATAGGCGCGGCGACAGGCGATTGTCCGCACTGGCAAATCCAAGCAAGCGGCCGCGCAGGGGCCACAATACTTAGCCAATCGAGAAAGTTTCTCTTGACCGGCGCCTGAAAGGCCGCCAATACTTTCCGCGATGGCTAAGTATTCGATCGATCTTGACCTCGCCTTTGCGGCACTCGCAGACCCGACCCGGCGGGCGATCGTCAGCCGCCTGTGCGAGGGACCGCAAACCGTCAGCGAATTATCCAAGCCATTCGAACTGGCGCTGCCATCGCTGCTCAAACATGTGCAGGTGCTGGAACAGAGCGGCCTCATCAGCTCCGAGAAAACCGGACGTATCCGAACCTGCAAGATCGAACCGGACGCCCTCCATGCGACCGAAGCGTGGATCCATCAGCACGTCACGGCATGGGAACAGCGTCTCGACCGTCTGGAAGCCCATATCGCGCGCATGAAAAGGAAGAAGTAAACGATGAGTCCCTCCATCAAAAGCCCCGATTCACCTTGGCGAGACTGGCCGCTCGATCGTGAGATCGTGCTGGCGCGCGTCATCGACGCCCCACGGAGCCTTGTGTACGCCGCCTGGACCGACCCCGGCCAGATTCAAGAATGGTTCGGTCCGGAAGGCTGGACAATCGAATCGAGGGAGATCAACCTGCGCCCAGGCGGGATGTGGCGCTTCGACATGGTCGCACCTGACGGCACCCGCTACGGCAACCGGATGGTGTTTCTTCGCATGGAGGCGCCGGCGCTGATCGAAATCGAGCACGGTTCGGATCGGGACGACGATCCCGGCCGGTTCCGGATGCTTGTCACCTTCGACGAACAGAGCAACGGCAAGACCGTGATCACGCTGCGGCAGATGCATCCGTCAAAGGAACAACGGAGTTCGACCATCGGCTTCGGCGCGGTCGAATATGGCGGGCAAACGCTGGACAAGCTGGCGCGCCATGTCGCGAAGCTCGGATAGCCCCGCCAACCAGGGGCCGCAAAAGAGAAAGGCCGAACCGCCTATGGTGCAAGGACGGTTCGGCCAGCGGTCGGGAATCGGCGCGCCTCAGCCTTCCGCCTTCTTGCGCCAGCCGCCGGGCGCATAGGCCTTGCGCACCGTCTCGACATAGGGCGACGGGCTGACGACGGCACGCATCGTGGTCTGCATATGCTTCTCGACCGTGGGCTTGCGCGAACCGCCATGCGGCTCGCCCCACAGGAACACGACCTCGGTGCCGGGCTCGGCGAATTCCTCTTCCATCACAGCAAGCGTCAGCATCTTGCCTTCGTTGGACGAGTAACCGATCCAGGTCGAGACGCCGACGGTCTTGCCGTCCACCATCACGCGGTCGAACGGGTGCATGCAATAAACCGCCGACGGCCAGTCCATGAACTTGGCGCGGTTGTGCTTCTGGAATTGGGTGCCGAGCACGCGGGTTACGTCCTCGTTCTCAAGCGCAAGCGTGACTTTCTTGCGGTGCGGGCCCTTGGCCTTTTTCTCCAGCGCCTCGCGGCCGATGAAGTCGTGGTCGAACTTCATGAAGCCGCCATAGGCCATGTCCCATGGCGTAAAGTAATAGTCCTCGATGTTGTCGGAATCGAAACTGCCGCCGATCGAGCACGTCGCTTCGTAGCCGTTGGCCGGCAGCCACTGGCGATAGGCCCTGGTGCCCTCCCCAGTATAGATCGCGGGCAACGGCGACGGAATCCAGCCGGACTCCAGCGCATTCGATGAGTACGCGCGGCCGCCGACCAGCCGCATCCCGTAATCCTCGCCGGCCTTGATCAGTGCCTGACGGACTTCTTCGCCCTCCTCCCAAGGACCGAACAACTCCCAGCCCGGCTGTCCGGCCATGCCGTGACGCAACGCGCGGACCTTCCGGCCGCCGATGGTCAGCTCGGTCATGTTGAAGAATTTCAGCTCTTCCGGCTTCTTGCCGATCGCCTTTTCGATCACCTTCATGGCGTTCGGGCCCTGAACCTGGAAGCGGTAGGACTTGCGCTTGCCGTCGGTGCGCAGCGCCGATCGCTGATCGAGTTCGACCTTCACGTCGTATTTGCCGGTCGCGGCGTGGAACATCACCCAGTTTAGCGCCGGCGCACGGCCGACGAGGTTGAATTTGTTTTCCGCAAGATAGAACAAAATGACGTCGCCGATGACGTAACCCTCAGGCGTCACCGGAACGAATTGCTTGGCCTTGTTCGGCTCGAAGCCCTTGTAACTGTTCATCGACAGATACGAGAGCAGCTTCAGCGCATCAGGTCCTTCGACCGCAAGATCCGCCATGTGATAGGACTGATTGAACAGCACGCAGGTGTTCTGCCAGGCCTGCTGTTCGTCACGCCAGTTGGTGTATTCGGCCGGCACACCCGGATAAACGTTCGGCCCGGTCTGCTGATTGCGCAGCAAATCGACCGGATTCTTCACGCTGTTGAGCACGTCTTCCAGAGTCTTGGCAGCCATCGACTTCTCCCTCGGCGCCGGATGTGCGGCCGGTGTCCCGGACGCCGTTATGCGCCTGTATACAATTTTCCGGGACTTCAATGGTCCAAGTCAGATGCGAATGCAACCGCGCTTGTGCTTGGGCGAAAGCCCACAGCGAAGCAAAGTCCGCGGCCGCGTCGACGAGAGTAGGGACAAATATGTGGGCGGGACGGCCGCCCACCACCCCATCATGCAGCAAGCGGCGGAACCCTTTCCGCGCGCTCTTCTGCGAGACGTTCCTCAGCACCGTAAAGGACCATCGTCTCGAAAACATAGCCGCAATCGCTGCAATTCCAGAGATGCAGAACCCGGCAGTCGTCGACCGGCTCCGACCAGACCGGACGGTCGAGTGCATGACCGCATTGAGCACAGGGTAAAGAACCGATGGTGGAAAGATGCATGCGGGACGCGACAGTCATGGCCTCTCCTCCTCGTTTTTCTTGATTGACTGTTGTCGCTTTATATTGAGCGCCTGTCCGGATGCGCAGTCAATCGATAGCCGGACGGCTTGTCATTTTTATGATGTCGGCCGCGCAACTTGTCGCATACCGACGCTTGGTTTGCGCAACGCAACATCGCGCCGGACAATTTCGTTCAATATGGAGCAGACAAAAATCGCGCCTTCAGACAGCAGGCTGGCCGGTTCTGACGGTGCGGCCAAGCACACGCCGGTAGACGGCCGCATACTTTTCGGCTTCCGCCTCGACGCTGAAATGCGTTGCAACATAGTTGCGCGCCCGCTGCCCCATCGCTGCGGCCCGGTCCGGATCGCGCATCAGCGTCTCGAGCGCGTTCGCCAGAGCCGCGGGATCGCCGGGCGGCACCAGTAGCGCGATTTGGCCTCCTGTCACCACCGATTCAGCGGCCCCAGCACGCGCGGCGACCAGCGCATTGCCGGACGCCATGGCTTCCAGAAGCGTAAGACCGAAGCCCTCGTTGCGCGAGGTGAAGGCGTAAATCAGAATGCGCCGGAACCAGAGCGGCACCTCGTCAATCGGGCGCTCGCCGAGGAAGCGGACACGGTCGGCGATCCCGGCTTCGGCGACGCGTTCTTTCAACTTCGCCTCGAAGGCTGCGTCGTCGACGGCACCGACCACCACCGCACTGAAATCCGGATAGCGCGGCAGGACGCGCGATACCGCTTCGACAAAGACGTCCGTACCCTTCTGGTGGCGCACCCGGCCGAAACATCCGATCGCGTATTTGCCCGGCAGCCCGCTGATCTGGAATTCGGCTTCGCGGCTGGTCGGCGGGTGATAGCGCGCAGTATCGACGCCGTGCAGGATCACCTCGCTCGGCACCGAGAGATAGGAGGCGGCGGGGTCGCTGGCCGCGACCACCGCGTCCATCCGCCGGACCAGCCAGCGGGTGATCCAGGTGTGATGACGTTGCGCGGCGGAGGTGAAGACCAGCTTGAGCGGCCAGCCTAACCATTTCAGTAACAGGCCCGCCATCATTTCGTTGTTGCGTCGCGCATGCCAGACAATCCGCCGCCGGCCCTTGAAAGGAAGCGCCAGAAGTTCGGACAGCCGCATGGTTTCAATACCGTCCGGCGCATCCGGCCCTAGCCAGCGCGCCGAGACCAGCCTCGCGATCCGCGGCGCGATCATGCGGTTGGTTGCGGTGACGCCGGTATAGTTCCAGTGCAGGTTCGGAATGATGACGTCGAGATCGGTCACTTGATTTGCTCCGCTCCCAGCCTGAGGAGCGAGCCAGACTCGCGTCTCGAGGGATGAGACCGAAATCGGCCTGCGTCCTTATTACCCATTTTTCACGGCCTTCGCCTATGGTGTCGCGATTCTTTTGCGGAGACATTGCTGCATGACCGTCCTGATTACCGGCGGCGCCGGCTATATCGGCAGCCACATGGTCTACGAATTGCGCGACGCCGGCGCGGACATGGTCGTGCTCGACAATCTCTCAACGGGCTTCCGCTGGGCCTTCCCCGAGGACGTGCCGTTTTACGAGGGCGACACGGGAAACTTCGACCTCGTACGATCGATCATCGACCGGCACGGAATCGAGGCGATCATCCATTTCGCCGCCTCGATCGTGGTGCCGGACTCGGTCGCGGACCCCTTGGGCTATTACAGGAACAATACCGCCAATTCCCGCACCCTGATCGAGGCTGCGGTGAAAGGCGGGGTTAAGCATTTCATCTTCTCCTCGACCGCCGCGGTCTACGGCAATCCGAAATCGGTACCGGTGCCCGAGGATGCCGCCCCAGATCCGATGTCGCCCTACGGCTCGTCCAAGCTGATGACCGAAATCATCCTGCGCGACACCGGCTTTGCGCATCCGTTGAAATACGCGGTGCTGCGCTATTTCAATGTGGCGGGCGCCGACCCGCAGATGCGCACCGGGCAATCGACACCGGCCGCGACGCATCTGATCAAGGTCGCGGTGCAGACCGCGCTCGGGTTGCGGGCGAAGATGGATGTGTTCGGCACCGATTACCCGACGCCGGACGGCACCTGCATCCGCGACTATATCCATGTCAGCGATCTGGTCCGCGCCCATTCCGACGCGCTGCGTTATCTTCGCGCTGGCGGCGGCAGCGCCACCTTCAATTGCGGCTATGGACGCGGCTTTTCCGTTTTGGAGGTGATCGACACAGTCAAGCGCGTCTCGGGGGTCGATTTCCGGGTCGAGACCGGCCCGCGCCGGCCCGGCGATCCGGCGCAGATCGTGGCGGCCTGCAACCGCGCGCGCGAGGTTCTCAACTGGACGCCCCGGTTCGACGATCTGCCGACCATTGTGGCCGATGCCCTGAAATGGGAACAGATTCTGCACGCCCGCAACAGCTGACGCCGCAAATTGCCGCGCCAAATATTGCGCGTCTCCGCGCATCAGGCGGCAAGGCTTGAAATCTCCCGCCCAAGCGGGCAGGTAGCCCCGCGGGCCGGGCAGCGGCGTCCGGCCGCACCACCCCTGGATGAAAATGGCGCCCAACGTCCTCGCCGATAACGAAAGCTCCTACAGGCTTATCCGCCGGCTGGTGACCGAATACGGCGCCAAGCACTGGAAGTCCTATGCCGTCGCCTTCGTCCTGATGGCGATCACGGCGGTCGGCACGGCTTTGATCGCCTACCTGATGGGCACCATCGTCAACAAGGCCTATGTCGACCGCAGCTTTTCCGCGATCGTCATCATCGGTCTGATCACCATCGTGATCTTCTGCACGCGCGGCGCCGCAACCTATTTCCAGGCGGTAATCCTGTCGCGGATCGGCAATTCGATCATTGCGGAAAACCAGCGCAAATTGTTCGACCGGCTGATGCGCCAGAATCTCGGTTTTTTCGCCCAACGCCACTCGTCGGAATTCCTGCATCGTCTTGCCGCCGCCTCGAATTCGGCGACGCAGGTGCTGAACCTTTTGATCACCTCGGTCGGCCGCGATTTTCTGTCGCTGGTCGGCCTCGCCACCGTGATGGTGATCCAGGATCCGGTGATGTCGATATCGGCCGCAGTGATCGCGCCGCCTGCGCTGTGGATGATCCGCAAGCTGGTGCGCCGCGTGAAAGCCGTCGCCAAGGCGCAATTCACCGGCGGCACGCGGCTGTTCGAAACCATGCAGGAAACCATCCAGGGCATCCGCATCGTCAAGGCCTTCACGCTCGAAGACCGCATGCGCAAGCGTTATTACGACAATGTCGCCGCGGTCGAACACGAAGCCAACAAGATGGCGCGGGTGTCGAACCGTTCGAGCCCGATGATGGAGGCGCTGGCGGGCGTGGCGATCGCCGCAGGCGTCATCTATGGCGGCTATCGCACCATCGAGATGAATGCGACGCCGGGCGAGTTCTTCTCTTTCATCACGGCATTTCTCCTCGCCTATGAACCAGCAAAGCGGCTGGCGCGGCTCAATCTCGAACTGAATGCCGGGCTGATCGGCGTGCGGCAATTGTTCGAGATCATCGACGCGCCGTCCACCGAAGCCGACGATGACGACAAGCCGAAACTCGTCATGGAGAACGGCCGGGTCGAATTCCAGG
>NZ_JBKBVB010000162.1:0-8227 GCF_046289595.1 Pseudorhodoplanes sp. | reverse complement strand
ATCGTCTTCGCCGAGCAGCGCGCGGAGAAGGCAACCGATGCGGCAAACGAGCTTGTACCGTTCGAGGAATGGATCGCCAAACACCCGCTGCAGCGCCGCTTTCTGGCGCTGTTCCCGGAATTTCGCGAGCCGCCGGGGATCAAGCTTTCGATGTATGTGGCGGAAGCGCGGTTTCGGATGGCGAAGCCGCCGCAGGCCTTCGATCTGTCGCGCTATACGAATATCTCATTCCTCGAAAAGCTCGATCCCGCGATCAAGCATCAGCCGATCGGCGCGGACGATGCGATCCCGAACAAGGAACCGAAATCGCATAATCGCGCGCCATTGCGCAGCTGGTGCCAGGACGCAGCCGCCTGTTTTCAGTCGCGCTACAAGTTCGAGGGCCGCATTCCCGCAGGCATTCTTCTGGTGAACAAGCTGCGCGACGAGGTCAAGAAGCCGATCCCGGACTTCATCGAGTTCCAGAGCGAGATCCGCCTGCGGCCCGCGAGTGAATTGCAGTTCAGCGAATTGCCGCAGCTGACGGGCATCGATACCCCGGTCGCGGGCACATTCGAGCTGAGCATTTTCTGGGTCAACCAGGTGATCCATTCAGGAAAGATCCTGGCGGCGATCCAGCAGCATCCGTCGGTCCCGGATGCGTCGGTCGTCACCGTCTATCTGGCACTCGCGATCCGCAGCGACATGCTGACCAAGCAGCGCGACTTCCTGAACGCGCCGATCCTGCGCAATCTCGTCCCGGCACAGCTTTTGATGGGACGCAGCTCCTTCAATAGCGGTCAGTCGATCAGCGCCGGCCTGCCGCAATTCGCCCGCGGACGCATTGCCGCGATCGCCGCATTGATCGAGCGCGAGCGTTAAGCCGGTCAGGGAATCTGGTCGTCGGCGCCGACTCCCTTGAGTGCTGCGCGCGCCACTTCGACGTCCTGTGCGCCGGTGCCGGAGCCGACGCCGACCGCGCCGACACAGATGCCGTCGATGACGATCGGCAATCCGCCTTCGAGATTGGTCAGCCGGCCGCCCGCCGCGATGGCAAGCTTCACCTCCAGCGCCGGATCGAGCCGCGACGTCGGCTGCCGGTGCGAGGCCGCGGTGATCGCCTTGCTCTTGGAGGTCTCGGCCGACAGGAGCTTGGCGCCGTCCATGCGGATATAGGCCAGCATGTTGCCGCCGTCGTCGACGATCGTGATGTTCTGCGGCACGCCAAGCTCCTCGGCCTTGGCGATCGCCGCCTGAAGCGCGATCATCGCGCCGTGATGGGTCAGCTTGATCGACGGCTTCGTCGTTGCCTTCCTGTCGTGTGTCATCGCCCGATCCATTCCTCCGCCGGTTTTCCGAGTTCGGCCGCGAGCCTGCGCATCATCGCATCGGCCGCCGCCAGTTCGTCCATGCCGACCCATTCGTCGGCCTTGTGCGCGCGGGCAATATCGCCTGGGCCGCAGACCACGGTCGGGATGCCGGTCTGCGCGTAGAGCCCGGCCTCGGTGCCGAAACTGAGCGTTGTCGCCCCGCTGCCGCCGTTCGCGAGACGCTGCACCGCAGTCACGGCAGGGCTTGCCGCTTCGGTCATCAGCGCCGGATAAGACGCCATGTCCTCGACCACGATGGCGGCTTCCGGCGCCTGCGCCTTCAGTCTGCCTCGCTCGGCGTCGATGGTCGCGTCGGCCTGCCGGAGCATTGCGGCGACATCGGTGCCCGGCGTGTAGCGGATTTCGAATTCGAGCGTGGCGCGGTCCGGCACGAAATTAAGCGCGGTGCCGCCATGCAGCGAGCCGACATGGATCGTGGTATAGGGCGGGTCGAACGCTTGATGACGCGCGCCGTGACGCGCCACTTGCTGCGCCATGTCTTCCAGCGCGGCCGCAATGCGGGCGGCGGCAATGACAGCGTTGGCCGCGCGATGCGGCAAGGCCGAGTGACCGCCACGCCCCGTCACGACGACACGGCGAGCGACCTTTCCCTTGTGTGCATAGCCGACCGCAAGCCCGGTCGGCTCGCCGACGATGCAGAGCGCCGGCCTGACGGGATTCGCCGCAACCTCGGCAACGAGATCCGGCGCGCCGAGACAGCCAACCTCTTCGTCATACGACAGCGCGAGATGGATCGGCGTTGCCGTCGCGGACGCCTTGAACTGCGGAACATGCGCCAGCGCGCAGGCGATAAAGCCCTTCATGTCGGTCGCGCCGCGTCCGACGATCCTGCCATCGCGCATGGTCGCAACGAATGGCGGGCTCGACCAGTCCTGCCCCGCAACCGGAACCACATCGGTATGCGCCGACAGCACCACGCCGGGGCGATCCAGGGGGCCGATGGTCGCAAGCAGCGAGGCCTTGCGGCCGCTGCGATCGGGGATGCGGCGCGAGGCGACGCCATGCTGCGACAGATAATTCTCGATCCACTGAACGATATCGAGATTGGATTCGCTGCTCATGCTGGCAAATCCGATCAGGCGATCGAGGATCGCAGTCGTGCTTTGCTCAGAGGCCATTGTGTGTCATCACCGAAGCGGGAAAACCGGGATCACCGCCATGACCTATTCGATTGCCGCGCGATGCGAGAAGAGCGGAGCCTTCGGCATCGCCATCACCTCCTCGTCGATCTGTGTCGCCAGTCGCTGTGCCTGGGTCGGACCGCTCGGCGCAGTGTCGACGCAGAATATCACCGATCCCGCGCTCGGACCCGCCGGTCAGAATTTGCTGCGTCAGGGCCTCGGCGCCAAGGCCGTGCTGCAGCTTCTGTTGGCAGGAACGCCGCAGCCGGAATACCGCCAGATCGGCGTGATCGACCGTTATGGACAGATCGCGCTGCATTCCGGCGACGAAGCTTTGCCGGTAGCGGCCTTGGCCGAAGGGCCGTCCTGCCTTGCGCTTGGCAATCTGCTCGCATCGTCCGACGTTCCTGCGCGCATGATCGCGGGCTATGTCGCAGCCGCAGGCGAGCCGCTCGCCGAACGGCTGATGCGCGCGCTCGAAGCCGGGCTGGACGCCGGCGGCGAGACCGGCGACGAGCATGCCGCAGGACTCCATGTCGCCGATATTTTCGACTGGCCGGTGGTCGATCTGCGGGTTGACTGGCACGACGATCCAATCGGCGAATTGCGCCGCATCTGGACTCTCTACGCGCCGCAGCGTGCGGCATATGAATCCCGTGCGCGTGCGCCGGGCACCGCACCGGGTTTCTAGAGTCATTTGACGCGGTTTCGTCACGCGTACCGATGCCCGCTTCGCTCGAAAACGCCTTGACGCCGCCTCAGACCCGGGGCCGCGGAAAGGCGACCGCGTCTTCGCCGCTGATACCGATGGCGATCGGCGCGCCGGTCCCGGAAATCCCGGCCGCATCGCGCGCGGCGATCCGCATCATCAGTCGTTCGTTCGCGGCGTGCGGCGTATCGACATAAAGATCGACATGGCCGCCCTGATAGATGGCGGCGGCGACGCGGCCCTCGATGGCGCAGGCGTCCTGCGGGGCGACATGGAGATGCTCCGGCCGCACGAACAGGTCGGCATCGGTGCCTGCCGCAAGCCCCGATAACGGCGCGGAAGGCACCGCGACCTTGGCGCGCCCGATCGATACGATGGCAGTGTCGCCCTGCACCTGCTCGATGGTTGCACGCAGCAAGGAGCCTTCGCCGATGAAGGACGCGACGAACCGGTCCGCCGGTTTGCGGTAGAGCGCCTCGGGCGTGTCGATCTGGCAGATCCGGCCCTGAGACATTACTGCGATGCGGTCGGACAGCGACAAAGCTTCGCTCTGGTCGTGGGTGACGAAAATCGTGGTGACGCCAAGCCGGCGCTGGACCTCCTTGACCTCGACCTGCATCGAGGCCCGCAGGTTCTTGTCGAGCGCTGAGAATGGCTCGTCGAGCAGGAGCACCTTCGGCTCGATCACGAGTGCGCGCGCCAGAGCCACGCGCTGCTGCTGGCCACCGGAGAGTTCGCGCGGCTTGCGGTCCTCGAAGCCGGTCAACTTCATCATGGCCAGGATGTTGGTGACGCGGCGTCTGATCTCGTCCTTGGCGACGTGGCGCGCCTTCAATCCATAGGCGACATTGTTGGCGACCGTCATATGCGGGAACAGCGCGTAATTCTGGAACACGATGCCGGTCTGGCGGGCGAAGGCGGGAACGTCGGTGACGAGCTTGCCGTCGATGAAGATTTCACCCTCGTTCGGCGACAAAAAGCCGGCCACGAGGTTGAGCAGCGTGGTCTTGCCGCATCCGGACGGGCCAAGCAGTGTCATGAATTCACCGCGACCGATTGTCAGCCAGGCCTGATCGAGCGCCGTGGCCGGGCCGAACCGCTTGGTCACGCCATCGAGGCGGACGGCGATGTCAGCTCCAGCCGTGTCGACCTGGGTTGCCGGGGAACTACCGGGCCTGCTCAACATTCAGCACCTTTCCAAGACCGAGAAACGCATTGGCCAAAGCAAGCAGAGTCGCCGTCACCACAATGAAGATCACCGACAATGCAGCCATGGTCGGATCGGCATATTCGCGCACGTAATTGTACATCGCCACCGGCAGAGTCTGGGTGCGCTGCGCGGTGACGAAGAGCGAGGCGGTAAATTCGTTGAACGACAGGATCGCCGCGAACAGCCAGCCGCTCACCAGGCCCGGCGTAAGCAGCGGCAGGGTCACGGTGAACAGAACCCGCCAGGGCTGCGCGCCGAGGCTTGCGGCGGCGAGTTCGAGGCGCTGGTCGAGGTTGCGGAACGATATATAGACGCTGCGCAACACGAAAGGCAGCACCAGAATGACGTGGCAGGCGACGACGATCGTAAAGGTCCGCGTCAGCCCGATCTGGGCGGCGAAGATCAGGATGCCGAGCCCGACCGTGAAGTGCGGCACGACCAGCGGCGCCAGCAGCAATCCTTCCAGCGTTTGCTTGCCGCGGAAGGTATAGCGGTCGATCACAAAGGCAAAGGCGGAGCCGACGATGAGCGCGATGAAGGACGACGCCAGCATCACGATCAGGCCATTATGGAAGCCGGTGCGGAAGTCCCGATAATTGACGGCGTTGTAGAACCAGCGCAGCGATAATTCTTGCGGCGGGAAGGACAGGATCGCCTTGTCGTTAAAGGATGCGATGGCGACGACAACGGCCGGCAGGATGATGAAGCCCAGCACGGCGACGACCAGCGCCTTGCCGGCGAAGCCCAGCATGCGGTGCGATATGGGTCTCGCCATCAATGCACTCCGACTTTCTCGAGCGGGCGGAGCGTGATGCGCATTGCCGCGATCGAGACATAGGTGAGCGCAAGGCCGGCGACGCACAACGCCGCCGCGAACGGGAAGTTGAAATTCGCGAAGCCGAGCTGATAGACGAGGTTCGAGACCATGTTGACCTTGCCGCCGCCGACGAGCTGGGGCGTCGCGAATGCGCTGAAGGTCCAGGCGAAGGCGGTGGTGAGACCGGCGACGATGCCCGGACCGGACAGCGGCAATGTCACGGTCAGGAAGACGCGCACCGGCCCGGCGCCGAGGCTTTCGGCCGCCTTCTCGTAATCCGGATCGATATGGGCGATGGCGGCGGCGAGCATCACGACGACGACCGGCAATGTGACATGGACCAGCGCGATGGTGACGCCGGTGATCGTGAACAGAAGCTGGATCGGCTGCTCGATGATGCCGGCGCCGCGTAGCAGCGAATTGATGAAGCCATTGTTGCCGAGCACCACGATCCAGGAATAGGTGCGCACCACTTCGCCGAGGAACAGCGGCGTCACCGTCACGATCAGGATGAAGGACTTGATGAAGAGGCTCTTCGAGCGCACCAGCGCATAGGCCAGCGGATAGCCGAAGATCAGACTGAGCACCGCGGTCATCAGGCAGAGCCAGACCGTATCGATGAACACCCAGGCATAAAGCGGGTGCAGCATCGAGGTGAAATTCGCCAGCGTGAAGCCGCCGACATTCAGCGAGCCTGGAATATGAGCGCGGACGCTGTATTGCAGGATCGCCAGCATCGACACGACAAAGACGGCCGCAGTCAGTACGGCCGGCGCCGTGAACAACTTCAGAAAGGGCCGTGATTGCGCGGCGCCTGGGGTCGATCCTGCCTGATCCAAGGGACTTGTTCCGGTAACGCCAACAAAGAGCCGGGCCCGCCGCGATGGCGGGCCCGGCGAGCATCGTCAGTTGATGATGTTCTCGGTGAACCACTTGCGCCATTCGCCGGTCTTCTCGGCGCGGAGCTTGTGGTCGATCACCAGCGCTTCCTTGTTCCATTGCTCGGGTGTGGTGAACACGCCGGGGAGCTTGGCTACATCGTCCGGCAGCTTGGCATTGGTCACGACCGGGCTTCCCTTCTTCATGGTCGCGACTTCTTTCTGGATTTCAGGGTCGAGCATGATGTTGATGAACTTGTAGGCAAGATCCTGCTTCTTGCTGCCCTGCATGATGCCGATGGTGTCGATGCCGAGCACCGCGCCTTCCTTGGGGATCGCGAGCTTCACCGGCACGCCCTGGCTGGCGATGTGATAGGCGTTCATCGACAGCATCACCTGAACCGGCGCTTCGCCGTTCTGCATCAGCTGCTGTGAGCCGGCGTCGTTGGCGTAAAACGCCTTGAAGTTCGGCTTCAGCGCCTTCAGCTTGTCGCTGCCCTTTTCCCAGGCCGCGGCGTCGCCGCCCGCGAGCTTTGCCGATACCACAACAAGATGGCTGGCATCGAAGTCGGGCGCGGAAATCTTGCCCTTCAGCGCCGGATTCCAGAGATCGTTCCAGGACTCGAAGGTCATGCCGGCCGGCACCATGTCGGGCCGGTAACCGATCGTGTAGACATAGGCCCAGGAGCCGATGTGATAGGGGCTGATCTTGGCCTGATCCACCAGCGACTTCGCGTTCGGAATCTTGCTCAGGTCGAGCTTTTCGAACAGGCCGTCATTGGCATAGAGCCAGCCGACATGCGAGGTGGTGAAGGTAATATCGCTTTCGGGATTGCCCTTGGCGAGCTTCGCCTTGTTGAGGCGATCGATGGTGCCGCCGGTGATGAACTCGACATCGGCGCCGGTTTCGGCCTTGAAGCGCTTTGCGACGGTCTGCTCGACCAGATCCTTCCAGCTGCCGCCCCAGACCGAGACGACCAGCTTTTCCTGCGCCATGGCCGGCATGGCCCACAGGCCGACCGCGATTGCCGCAGATGCAAGAAGTATTCGTTTCATGCTGTTACTCCCTCTGTTGATCGACCCGAGAGCAAGCAAGTTGCGCGCCATCGGGAGACGCAAATCGAGGACGGCAGTCGCCTGCCATCCCTTGCCCATCCTTTCAGTTTCCTCACCCGTGCCGCCCTGACCTCGATCATAGGACACGGACATTCGCGTTTCGATCTCCGCCGTCGTCGCGCCCGACACGCGCGCGGCGGTTTGCCGCGGATCAGGTGCGATCCGCGGGTATTTCAGCAATAATGTCGATCTCCATCAGATATTCGGGCTTGGCGAGCCCCTGCACGATCAGCCCGGTCGAGACCGGGAATACGCCTTTCAGCCATTTGCCGACGACACGATATACCGGCTCGCGATAGGCGCGGTCGGTGATGTAGATCGTCACCTTGACCACGTCTTCGAGTTTCGCGCCGGCCTCTTCCAGCAAAATCTTCGCGCATTTCATCGCGTTCTCGGTCTGCGCCGCAGCATCGCCAACGCCAACGATGTTGCCGTCGAGGTCCATCGCGGTCTGTCCGCGCAGATAAACCGTATTGCCGGCGCGCACCGCCATGCAGACATCGTTGTCGAGCTTTTGTTCGGGATAGGCGTCGCGTGTGTTGAACTTGCGGATACGGGTATGGGACACGGCGCCGGTACTCCTATGCAGCCAGTCGTCGGAAGCTGCGATCGATGAAGAGCAGCGGATCGCTCTCCTTGCTGACGATTTCGGTGACCTCGCCCACCAGAATGCGATGGGTGCCGAAATCGAAGGTGGAGGCGACCTTGCAATCGAAATTGGCGAGCGCACCCTGCAGGGCAGGCGCCTGACTGACAAGCGTGGTCCAGGCGGCATTGCCGAAACGGTTGTCGCGCAGCTCCGGGATCATGCCGGCAAAGGCTTTGGCCACATGCTCCTGGTCCTCGGCGAGCACATTCGCAACGAACACGCCGTTCCTCAGGATGGTCTCCAGCGCGCGGCTGTCGCGATGCACGCAGGCGATCACCGAAGGCGGCTCCATCGACAGCGAGCACAGCGTCGAAACCGTGACGCCGGCGCGCCCGCCAACGCCGTCCGTGGTCAGCA
>NZ_JBKBVB010000009.1:7588-58053 GCF_046289595.1 Pseudorhodoplanes sp. | reverse complement strand
ATACGGTCGGCCTCGAAGAACATATGCTCGGTACGGCACAGCCCGATGCCCTCGGCGCCGAATTTCAGCGCGGTGCGGGCATCGGCCGGGGTGTCGGCATTGGCGCGCACGCCAAGCCTGCGCACCTTGTCGGCCCAGGACATCAGCGTGCCGAACTCCCCGGACAATTCCGGCTCGATCATCCGGACCTGTCCGAGCAGCACCTGGCCGGTCGATCCGTCGATGGTAACGATATCGCCCTGCTTCAGACTCTGGCCAGCGACGCTCAGGGTCTTGGCGTTGTAATCGATGCGGATCGAGCCCGCACCTGAGACGCAGGGCTTGCCCATGCCGCGCGCGACCACCGCCGCATGCGAGGTCATGCCGCCGCGCGTCGTCAGGATTCCCTCGGCGGCATGCATGCCGTGGATGTCTTCCGGGCTGGTCTCGACGCGAACCAGTATGACCTTTCGGCCTTTTGCCTTCAGTTCCTCGGCTTCCTCCGACGAGAACACGATCTCGCCCGAGGCTGCGCCAGGCGACGCCGGCAACCCGGTCGCGACGATCTTGCGCTCTGCCTTCGGATCGATGGTCGGATGCAGCAACTGGTCGAGCGAACCCGGATCGATCCGCATCACCGCTTCGTCCTCGGAGATCAGACCTTCGCTCGCAAGCTCCACCGCGATCTTGAGTGCGGCTTTCGCAGTGCGCTTGCCGGACCGCGTCTGCAGCATCCACAGCTTGCCCTGCTCGATGGTAAATTCGAGATCCTGCATGTCGCGGTAATGCTTCTCCAGCACGCTATAGATGCGGGTCAGCTCCGCAAAGGCGTCCGGCATCGCGCTTTCGAGAGAGGGCTTGTCGGAGCCTGCCTCCTTGCGCGCGGCCTCCGTGATTTCCTGTGGCGTACGGATACCGGCGACCACATCCTCGCCCTGCGCATTGATCAGGAATTCGCCGTAAAGCGTCTTCTCGCCAGTTGAGGGATTGCGGGTGAAGGCAACGCCGGTGGCGGAATCGTCGCCCATATTGCCGAACACCATGGCCTGGACATTGACGGCAGTGCCCCAGCTTTCGGGAATGTTATGTAAACGGCGATAGGTCTTGGCGCGCGCATTCATCCATGAGCCGAACACCGCCCCTATCGCGCCCCAGAGCTGCTCTTTCGGGTTCTGCGGAAAGGGTTTGCCGCTCTCCTCCTTCACCTTGGCTTTGTAGAGCCCGACGAGCTTCTGCCAGTCGTCGGCATTGAGCTCGGTGTCGAGGTTATAGGCATTGGCGTCCTTGTGCTCGGCCAGGATGTCCTCGAACAGGTGATGTTCGATTCCAAGCACCACATTCGAATACATGGTGATGAAGCGTCGGTAGGAATCGTAGGCAAAGCGCCGGTCGCCGGACTTCTTCGCGAGCGCCTCCACGGTCTCGTCGTTGAGGCCAAGATTGAGCACCGTGTCCATCATGCCAGGCATCGAAGCGCGCGCCCCCGAACGGACCGAAACCAGCAGCGGATTTTCGCGATCGCCGAACCGCTTGCCCGTCAGCGCGCCAACCTGTGCCAGGGCGGCATCAACCTCGTCCGCCAGTTCCTTCGGGTAGCTTTCGCCATTCGCGTAGAAATAGGTGCAGACCTCGGTGGTGATGGTGAAGCCCGGCGGGACCGGCAGGCCCAGATTGGCCATCTCGGCGAGGTTCGCACCCTTGCCGCCGAGCAGGTTTTTCATGTCTGCCTTGCCCTCGGCCTTGCCGCCACCGAAGCTGTAAACCCATTTCGTCATCGTCGACGTCCTAACCGCAACAAAAGTCCGGAAATCGGCCCGTCTTGGCCGGTTTCGGCGTTCAATTCAACCGCGACCAAAAGCGGAGCTATCGTCTGGTCAAACCCCGCCTAGCGGAAAATTCCAAGACCCAGGAGGCCGACAATGATGAGGTAGATCGCCACGATAAAGTTGAGCAGCCGCGGCATTACCAGAATCAAAATACCCGCAATCAGGGCAATGACCGGCTGCAGATGCGCGATAGTGATCGACATATCGTTCTCCATAAGGTTTTTCGGGGATGGGGTTGAAAAGCCGGAACTGCCCGAACCGGTTCCATGCGAAATCGCGGTCTGGCTATCAAGCGGCGGCTCTTGACGAGGGGTTGCTCCTGGAGTGGTTTCGCGCTTCGACCCCGGCCGGGAAAGCGGGAACCAGCATGCCCAATCTGAATGCACCAAGACGCATTACCTTCCTGATCTCGCTCGCGCTCGCCATTGTGGCAATCCTCGGCGCCTTGGTCGTCATTCCGGTCATCAGTCCGTTCGCATTCTGGATCGCGATCCTGGCCTATATGGTGCTGGCGCTCGGCGTCATCATGCGTGGACTGTAGCAAGCCGCAAACTCAGCCCTCGATCCTGGAAAAATCGGCGACGGTGCGAGTCGCCTCGCGTATCCGGTTGAGCAGGATCAGACGGTTGGCGCGCAATGCCTTGTCGTCGACATTCACCGTTACCTTGTCGAAAAAGGCATCGACCGCTGGCCGCAGCTTCGCCATCGCCGCCATGGCAGCTGCGAAATCCTCGCGCGCATAGGCCTCGCTCGCCTCAGGCGCGATCGAGACCATGGCCTGTGCCAGCGCGATTTCCTCAGGCTCCTTCAGGAGCGACGGATCGGGATCGCCGGTATAGCTCTGTCCGTCCTTCTTCTCCTCGATGCGCAGGATATTCGCAGCGCGCTTGGTGCCGGCGAGGAGATTTCTGCCGTCGTCGGTGTCGAGAAATTTGGCGAGCGCCTCGACCCGGCGCACGATGGTGACAAGGTCGCTTTGTTCTTCGACCGCCAGCACCGCATCGGCAAGATCGTGCCGCGCGCCCTGCTCGCGCAACTGCACTTTCAGGCGGTCGGCAAAGAACGCACGCAGGTCCGCACCGGTCATGGCGTCGTAGCTCAGCTTCAGGGCCGACAGGTCATCGGCGCCTTTGGCTGCCTCGCCGACGAACTGCTTCATGAAGATCTTGCCCTGTTCGAGATAGCCTTCGGTCGCAAGCGAGAACAATTCGCCAAGATTGAGCCGCAGGTTGTTTGACAGAATGATCCGGATCACGCCAAGCGCTGCACGCCTTAGCGCATACGGATCCTTGGAGCCGGTCGGCTTCTCGTCGATCGCCCAGAAGCCGACCAGGGTGTCAATCTTGTCGGCCAGCGCCACCGTGATCGCGACCGGATCGGCCGGAACCAGGTCGCCCGGACCGGCCGGCTTGTAATGGTCCTCGCAGGCATGAGCGACGGCATCGTCCTCGCCCTGCGCCAGCGCGTAATATTTGCCCATCAACCCCTGCAATTCAGGGAATTCCCCGACCACTTCGGTGAGAAGGTCCGCCTTGCAGAGCGTCGCCGCACGCTCCGCCTTGACCGGATCGGCGCCGACCATGGGCGCGAGCAAACCGGCGAACCGCACCATGCGCGCGATCCGCTCGGCCTGGGTGCCGAGCTTTGCGTGAAACACGATCTGCGCGAATTTTGGCAGCCGGTCTTCAAGCCGCGTCTTCAGGTCGGTTTCGTAGAAGAATTTCGCATCCGACAGCCGCGCGCGGATCACGCGCTCGTTGCCCGCAACGATCGCCTTGCCGCCGTCGGCCGCTTCCATATTGGAAGTCAGGATGAAGCGTGGCGCGAGCCTCGCTTGTTGCGGATCGCGCACCACAAAGCATTTCTGGTTGTTGCGGATGGTGGCGCGGATCACCTCGGCCGGGATCGACAGAAAGCTGTCGTCGAACGCACCCATCAGAACCACCGGCCACTCGACGAGACCTGCGACCTCGGCAAGGAGTCCCTCGTCCTCGATCAGTTCAAAGCCCTGCGCGAAGGCGAGGTTCTTCGCCTCGGTCTGGATGATGTCGCGGCGGCGCGCCGGATCGACGATGACTTTGGCTTTTTCCAGCTTCGCCATCCAGTCGTCCTGACGGCGCACCACGATCGCCCCGGGACTGAGGAAGCGATGGCCGTAGGTGACGTTGCCGGACGTGAGCCCGCCAACGTCGAACGGCACCACCTGCGGATCTTCGGTCTCCGGTCCGAAGGTCGCAATGATGGCATGCAGCGGCCGCACCCAGGACAACGCGCCGGGTTGCGCCGACCCCGGTCCCCAACGCATCGATTTCGGCCAGGGGAATTTGCGCACGATGTCGGGGAGAATATCGGCCAGCACGTCGATCGCATCACGGCCCGGCTTCTCGATCACCGCGACGTAGAACTCGCCCTTCTTGGCGTCCTTCTCGATCTTGGCCTGATCGAGGGAGGTCAGGCCGGCGCTTTTGAGAAAGCCCGCGACCGCGGCGTCCGGGGCGCCGACCCGCGGCCCCTTCTTCTCCTCGCGGATATCCTTCTGCCGCGCAGGCACGCCATGCACGGCAAGCGCGATCCGGCGCGGTGTGGCGAACGCCTTCGCGCCCTCATAGACAAGGCCCTGCTCGACCAGCGCGTCGGTGACGAGCTTCTTCAGATCGTCCATCGCGCGCGGCTGCATCCGCGCCGGGATTTCTTCGGAGAAGAATTCAAGGAGAAGATCGGGCATATCACACCGCCCCGCCGGCTTCGGTGGCGAGCCAGGCCGCGCCGCAGGCCTTGGCCAGTTCGCGCACGCGCAGGATATAGCTCTGCCGTTCGGTGACGGAGATCACGCCGCGCGCGTCGAGCAGATTGAAGACATGGCTCGCCTTGATGCATTGATCGTAGGCCGGCAGCGCCATTAGGTGGCGCTGTTTCGCCCCATCGGCCCAGCCCGCGGCGAGGTATTTCTGGCAGGCGGCTTCCGCCATCTTGAATTGCGCAAACAGCATCTCGGTATCGGCATATTCGAAATTGTGCCGGGAATATTCCTGCTCGGCCTGCAGGAAGACATCGCCGTAGGTGACCTTGCGGTCGCCGCTCTGCCCGTTGAAATTGAGATCATAGACCCGCTCGACGCCCTGCACATACATGGCGAGGCGCTCGAGCCCGTAGGTCAGCTCACCCGAGACCGGCGCGCATTCGAAACCCGCGACCTGCTGGAAATAGGTGAACTGGCTCACCTCCATCCCGTCGCACCAGCATTCCCAGCCGAGTCCCCAAGCCCCCAGCGTCGGGCTCTCCCAGTCGTCCTCGACGAAGCGGATGTCATGCACCCTGGGATCGATGCCGATCGCATAGAGGGATTTCAGGTAAAGCTCCTGCAGATCCCCGGGCGACGGCTTCAGGATCACCTGGAACTGGTAATAATGCTGAAGCCGGTTGGGATTCTCGCCATAGCGGCCATCCTTCGGCCGGCGCGATGGCTGCACATAGGCAGCATTCCAGGGCCTTGGCCCCAGCGCCCGCAACGTGGTCGCCGGATGGAACGTGCCCGCCCCGACCTCCATGTCATAGGGCTGCAGGATCACGCAGCCATAGTCCGCCCAGTAGCGCTGGAGGGCGAGAATGAGACCCTGAAAGGAGCGCGTTGGCTCCGAGGCCGGAGCTGTATCGGAGGCGGACATTTTCGCAAGAATCCGAGGGTTTTTGCTGCGCGGATTACCTATCGGCCGCGCCGGAACCGGTCAAGGAAGCCGCCCGTGGGAACGACCAAATAGCTGCCGCAAACCATTGAAATAGAGGGTCCGGTTCGTCATGGTGTCGGACCGGGGGAAGGATCGGCGGGCCCCATGGGCTTGCTGGTGCGTGTGGGGGGTAACAGTCATCCATGGCAAAGCCGACAGTCATCATCGTAGGGGCCGACAAGGGCGGCGTGGGCAAGACCACGGTCTCGCGCACCATGCTCGATTATTTTTCCGCCAAAGGCGTCCCGATCCGCGCTTTCGATACCGAGTCGCCTAAAGGAACCCTGAAGCGCTTCCACCCCGATGTCACCGAGGTCGTGGACGTGACCCAGGTACCAGACCAGATGAAGATTTTCGACACCCTGTCGGACGCCAAGGTGACGCTGATCGACGTGCGCGCGGGCCTGCTCTCGACCACGCTTGCAGCGTTGCGGGACATCGGCTTTCTGGAGGCGGTCAAGCGCGGACAGATCACGCTCGGGGTCGCCCATATTCTTGGATCCTCGATTGCCTCGCTGAACGAGATCGCCGACATCGCGCCCTTCGTCGCCGACGGAAAGTATTATCTCGTCAAGAATTTCATCAACGAGACAAGCTTTTTCGATTGGGACCAGACAACCTACGATTCCTATTTCAAAAAGATCAAGGACGCGGTCGAGATCACCATTCCGAAGCTGAACGAGATGGCCTACGAGCAGGTCGAACTCGCTTCGGTGCCGTTCGTCACCTTCGTCGCCAACAAGGGCGCGCACGATGCGCCGGCCAACTATTCCTTCGTGCTGCGCGGCTATGTCCGACACTGGCTCGGCAATGTCTGGAACGAGTACGACCGGGTCAAGCTCGGCGAGTTGGTGTCGCCATCCATCACACCGGCTGCCAAAGGGGAGAAGGGCCTCGCGAACCGCGCAGCGGCAATCCACGAACAGGCGCGCGAGCGGACCTGACGGCGCGCTCGCGTTTTCTTTGAGCAGCGCGTCTCTCGAATGGCCGTTCCGGGGCGCATGTCATGGCGCGCCCCGGAAATGACGCTCAAAGACTTTTTCCCTCATGTCCCGGCGCAAATCCATCACCATCGTCTGTTCGCCGCGACAGCGCATCGGCAAGACCCTGATCGCACGCACGCTGACCGAGTTCATGCTGGCCGACGGACGCGCGGCCATCGCCTTCGATCTCAACCCGAACAACACCGCTCTGTACGGCTTCCTGCCGCGCAATACGGCGCGCGCCGATATCGCCACAACGCGCGGTCAAATGGCGCTGTTTGACGAGTTGATTGCCGAAGACGACGTCATGAAGGTCATCGATCTCGGCGACGAGGCCTTCGAGAAATTCTTCACCTTGATCCGGCAGATCGGGCTTGCCGAGGAGGCACAGCGCCGCGGCATCGACGTGATCGCCCTGTTCATCGCCGACCCCGATCCGCGTTCGGCAAGAAGCTATGCGCAAACCTATGGTGAACTCCCCCAGATCAAGCTCGTTCCGGTGCATAATGAATTCGTCGCCACCATGCAGGACTACATGGAGAGTTTTCCGGCCCCGGTACCGGGCGAACGCCCGGTGCGGTTTCCGGTGCTCAGTCCGTTTCTGAAATCGGTGGTAGAGCGGCCGGGATTTTCCTTCGACGATTATCTCGAACGGCATGCGGGTCAGCGCACCGAGCTGCATGAATGGATCGAACGCGTCTTCGTGGAATTTCGCGAACTGGAGTTGAGGTTGCTGCTGCGCGAACTCAAGGGCTCGATCACGTTGCGTTAGCCAGAAAAGCCAGCACCGCAGCGCGGGCAAAAAAAGCAAAGCTCTGTGAGCCGGAACACAGTCATACGCCGGCCTATTCGCGTATTGAACAAGCCTCGTCACGCGGAGCATTGCCGCGCGCGGATGTCGGAGGCGCATCATGCTGACATACGTGGTCTATTTCGCTGTCGCCTGCTTTACCGGCCTTGTCGTTCTTGGCCACATCCTGTTGCTGCAGGCGCTGCTCACCCCCTTGGACAAGACGCGAGGCAAGCCCGAAAGCAGCAAGCCGCCACGACGCACGCGGCGGCATTTCGGTCTGGGGCAGCATCAGCGCAGCTAGTGCCCCTCGAACGACACCAGCGTGCGCACCGGCACGTCGAGGCCGCGCAGCTTGTCGGCGCCGCCAAGCTCCGGCAGGTCAATGATAAACACGGCAGCGACAACCTCCGCGCCCATCTGGCGCAACAGCTTCACCGCGCCCTCGGCCGTGCCCCCGGTTGCGATCAGGTCGTCGACCAGAATGACGCGCTCGCCCTGCGCCACCGCATCCTCGTGCATCTCCATTTCGTCGATGCCGTATTCCAGCGAATAGGCCACCCGCACGCTCTTATGCGGCAGCTTGCCCTTCTTGCGGATCGGCACGAAGCCGGCCGAAAGCTGATGGGCGATGGCACCGCCGACGATGAAGCCGCGGGCCTCGATACCGGCGATCTTGTCGATCTTCGAGCCTGCCCAGGGCTGCACCAGTTCGTCCACGGCGCGGCGGAAAGCGCGCGCCGACCCGAGCAGGGTGGTGATGTCGCGGAACATGATGCCGGTTTTGGGATAGTCCGGAATCGTCCGGATCGCGGCCTTCAGGTCGTTTTCAAGCACGGGACTGGTCATCTGGGTCTCGTATCGGGGAAACCGGCAGCGCATGCGGTTACCCCGCGCCGGCGGGGCGGGCGCAATGTGGCCAAGCCGGCCCTTTGGCGCAACCCACCTTGAACGAAGCCGCGCCTATTCCCGCAGCTTCTCGAGAATCGCACCGATGACGTTGGAATAGTCGTCGGTCCAGACCCACTGGTCCTCGTCCGGCTCCTGCTCGACCCAGGTGTCCTTGGTGGCAAGTTCGCCGAAATCCGCCTCGTTGCGGGCGACCGCGACCACATGGGAGCCGAAGACATGGGCGGCGTCGTCATAGCCCTCGTCGGAATCGTTGGAGAGCGAAACGAGTTCGTTGGCGGCGGCGACACCCGCCACCACAGGCCCAAGCGACATATGCTTGTTGGAGATGTGCATCAGCACCATGCCGTCCGGCTTGATCTTGTCCTTGAAGATCGCCATGGCCTCGCGGGTCAGAAGATGCGTCGGGATTGCATCCGACGAGAAAGCGTCGATGATCAGCACGTCATACTGATGGTTGGGCGCGTCGGCCAGCGTCAGCCTTGCGTCGCCGATCACGATTTTCGCATCAGGCGCGCATTCCGACATGAAGGTGAAGCGCCGCGGGTCTTTCGCGATCTCCACCACTTTCGGATCGATTTCGTAATAGGTCAGCCGGTCGCCGGCGCGCATCTGGCAAGCCAGCGTGCCGGCGCCAAGCCCGACCACCGCAACGTCGATCGGCCCTCCCCGCTTCTTCCGCGACGCATTCAGGCCCTGCGCCATCGGCGAGAGGTCGTGATAATAGGTAATCGGCACCGGCCGGCCCGTGACCGGACGACCCTGTTCGTCGCGGATGCGCTGCGCGCCATGTTCGATGGTGCCATGCTTCAGAATCCGGAACTGGCCGCCGTCGGATTCCATCACCTTGTGAACCCCGAAGAAGCTGCGCACGAAGTCACGCTTGCCGGCATCCGCGCCGAACAGCACCACGAAGACCAGTGACGCCGCGATGATCCCGGCAAAAGTAAGCACGTAGTGCGAGAAGCCGAAGGCCAGAACCAGAAGCGCGGCAACAAACAGATTGAACGCACCCTCAGTGAATTCGTAGCGCCAGACATAGGCGGCGTAGAGCGCGTAACCCACGCCGGCCACGATCAGGATCCAGGCGGCCGCCTCCAGCCAGCTGCGCGGCCGTGCGAGCCCCGGACGGCACAAAGCCGCGAGCACGATCAGGATCGGATATTCCGCGACCCATGAGAACACCCGCTGGGCGATGAGCCCGGCGAAGATACCGCCGATGACGCCGCCGAGCGACAGACACAGATAGAAGATCGTGAGATACCGCGCAGGCGGGCGGCGCTTGGCCAGCTCGCCATGGCACATCAGCGCCAGCACAAAAAAGCCAATGAGGTTGAGCGCGATCAGGACGAGGATTTGATCCGCGGCGCCGAGCGCGAGCGATACCACAAGCATCATCACCGCGACCGGTGCGGCCATGGTCACGAAACGGTGCGGCAGGATCGGGCGCGACTGGAACGCGATGACAAAGGTTGCGAGATAAAGTGCGAGCGGAACGACCCACAGGAACGGCGCCGCGGCGACATCGGTCGAGATATGGGCGGTGATCGCGATCAGGAGCGCCGACGGCACCGCAGCGAGCGCGACCCAGGTCAGCGCGTCGCGCCAGGCCGGCGGCGGCGCATCATCGGTAGCAACGTCCGGCAGCGCATCGCGCGAGCGCAGCAGGAACACCCCGCACAATGCGATCAGTACGATCAGCAGATAGAAACCGATCGTCCAGCCCATGGTCTGCTGCGAAACGCGGCTGAACGGCTCGATCACGAACGGATAGGCGAGCAGCGCGAGGAAGCTGCCGACATTGCTTGCAGCATAGAGGAAATACGGGTCTTTGGCCTGCGGATGACCGGTGCGCGCAAACCAGGCCTGGAGCAGCGGCCCGTTGGCCGACAGCGCAAAGAAGGGCAGACCGATCGACACCGCGAACAGTCCGAGCAGCCAGAATTCCTGGCCGCTGGCGGGCGGGCGGCCCCAGCCTGAGGCGATGCCGAGCGGCAGCGCGAAGACGGCGACGATCATCACCGCCATATGTACGATGACCGAGGCGCGGCCGGGCGCGAAACGGGTCAGCGCATGGGCATAGGCGTAGCCTGCCAGCAGCATGGCCTGGAAGAACACCATCGCCACCGACCAGACCGCAGGCGTGCCGCCGAGTTTCGGCAGCACCATCTTGGCGAACAGCGGCTGCACCGCGAACAGCAATGCGGCGCTGACGAAGATCGCTGCGGTATAGGTGACGAGCAGTAGCCTGAAGGAGGACGCGCTGGCCGGCATGCAAATTCGCTCTGGACGTTCGATTGTTCCATCCGGGCTGTCGCCGGCCGGACAGGAGGCTTGACCGGGGCTTATAGCGCAGGCGATCCTGCACGGCTCATGAATTTTGCGTTTACCGCCGCAGCACCCGTCCCGCCACCGCGTCGAGCTTTTTCATAAGCTCCGGGTCGCGCGCTTCGGGCGCGGTGATGAGCGCGGTCTCCAGCGCCCGGTCCGAGCCGATCGGGCATGGCTCGTGTTCGCGGGGAAAATCGCGGGCAAGGCGCGCCACCAGCCGCCTGGCCTTTTCGGCATTTGCGGTCAGGACTGCGATGATATCCTGGACCGTGACGGCGTCGTGGTCCGGGTGCCAGCAGTCGAAATCCGTCACCATGGCGACGCTCGCATAGCAAATCTCCGCCTCGCGCGCGAGCTTTGCCTCCGGCATGTTGGTCATGCCGATCACCGAATAGCCGAGCTGCTGATAGGTCAGGCTTTCGGCCAGCGTGGAGAATTGCGGCCCCTCGATGCAGACATAGGTGCCGTCGCGCACCACCGGCAGGCGCTCGGCGCGCGCTGCCGCCTCGACGGCATTGCGAAGATTGGGCGAGACCGGATGCGCCATCGAGACATGCGCGACCAGCCCCTTGCCGAAGAACGAGTTCTCGCGCCGGAAGGTGCGGTCGACGAACTGGTCGACCAGCACGAAGGTGCCGGGCGGCAGGGATTCCTTGAACGAGCCGCAGGCCGACAGCGAGACAAGATCGGTGACGCCCAAGCGCTTCAGCGCATCGATATTGGCCCGGTAGTTGATGTCGGAGGGCGACAGCCGGTGGCCCTTGTCGTGCCGCGACAGGAACACGACCGGCAATCCCGCGATTTCGCCGACGCGCAGCGGACCGGAGGGCTCGCCGAACGGCGACGCGACGCGCTCCTCGCGGACATGTTCAAGGCCGGGCAGATCGTAGATCCCGGAGCCGCCGATGATACCGAGGACGGATCTGGTCAGAGGCCCTCTCCGCAGGAAAGCGAAAGGCCCCGGTCGGGGCCTTTCCTGGGCAACCGCGACTAATGCGCCGACGCCCAGACCTTCTTCTTGGTGAAGTACATCAGCCCGGCGAAGATCAACAGGAAGATCATGACCTGCAGGCCGATGCGCTTGCGCGCTTCCAGATGCGGCTCGGCCGCCCACATCAGGAATGCGGTGACGTCCTTTGCATATTGCTGCACCGTCTGCGGCGTGCCGTCGTCATAGGTCACCTGATCGTCGCTGATCGGGTTCGGCATACCGATCGCATGACCGGGAAAGTAGCGGTTGTAATGCGTACCAGGCGGCAGGTTGAAGCCTTCCGGCGGCTCCGCATACCCGGTCATCAGCGCAACCAGATAGTCCGGACCCTGCTCGACATATTGCGTGAAGAGGTCGAGGATAAACCACAACCCGCCGCGCTCATACGTGCGCGCCTTTGCGATCACCGACAGGTCCGGCGGCAACGCA
Organism: Pseudorhodoplanes sp.; assembly: GCF_046289595.1. Classification (GTDB taxonomy): domain Bacteria; phylum Pseudomonadota; class Alphaproteobacteria; order Rhizobiales; family Xanthobacteraceae; genus Pseudorhodoplanes. The sequence continues at coordinate 46,090 of NZ_JBKBVB010000009.1, read as the reverse complement.
CCGCCATTGGCCGCGCGTGCTGCATTGTCGTTGGGGAATGGTTTTGGGAAGCGATCGGCGAGACGGCCCGGGCGCTCAAACATCTCGCCCTCGTCGTTCGGACCGTCCTTGATCTGATATTCGGCGGCGATCGCTGCGGCCTGCGCGCGCGTGAAGCCCGGACCACCGGGTTCGGCAAGGTTGCGGAAAGCAACCAACGACAGGCTGTGACAGCTCTGGCAGACCTCGCGATACACCTTGAAGCCGCGCTGCAATTGCGCACGGTCGTATTTTCCGACCGGGCCCCAGAACGACCATTTCTGCTTTGGCGGCGTTTCGGCTTCCCCGGCGGCGAGCACCGGACCGGCGAGCCCGGCGACGAATGCAAGAGCGAGAAGCGAGCGGGATATCGTCATGTCATGCGTCTCCGGCCGCTCAATGCTTCGACGGCGCCGGCGCGGGGGCGCCGATCGGAACGCCCTCCTTGAGCACCGATTCGGCGATCGAGTTCGGCAGCGGTTTGGTCTTCTCGAATCGCGACAGCAGCGGCAGCACGATCAGGAAATGCGCGAAATAGTAGAAGGTGAGGATGCGCGCGAGCGTCACATAGATGCCTTCGGCAGGCTTGGCGCCGAGCCAGCCGAGACCGAGGCAGACCGCGACGAAGATCCAGAAAAACTGCCGATAGAGCGGACGGTAGCGCGCCGATCGCACCTTGGAGCTATCGAGCCAGGGCAGGAAGACTAGGATCAGGATCGAGGCAAACAGCGCGACGACGCCAAGGAGCTTGTCCGGGATCGCACGCAGGATCGCGTAGAATGGCAGGTAATACCATTCCGGCACGATATGCGCGGGCGTGACCGCCGGGTTGGCCGGGATGTAGTTGTCGGCATGGCCGAGGTAATTCGGGATGTAGAACACGAAATACGCGAAGAACAGGATGAAGCAAACCAGGCCGAACCCGTCCTTGATGGTCGCATAGGGCGTGAACGGCACGGTGTCCTTGTCGCCCTTCGGTTCTACGCCGGTCGGATTGTTCTGCCCGACCACATGCAGCGCCCAGACGTGAAGCACGACCACGCCGGCGATCACGAAGGGCAAGAGATAATGCAGCGAGAAGAAGCGCTGCAGCGTCGGATTGCCCACGGCGTAGCCGCCCCACAGCCAGGTGGTGATGGTCTCGCCGACCAGCGGAATGGCCGAGAAGAAGTTGGTGATGACGACAGCACCCCAGTAGCTCATCTGGCCCCAGGGCAGCACGTAGCCCATGAAGCCGGTGGCCATCATCAAAAGGTAGATGATGACGCCGAGGATCCAGAGCACTTCTCGCGGCTCCTTGTACGAGCCGTAATAGAGGCCGCGGAACATGTGGATGTAGACCGCGATGAAGAACATCGAGGCGCCGTTCTGATGCAGATAGCGGATCAGCCAGCCGTAATTGACGTCGCGCATGATGTGCTCGACGGAATTGAAGGCCAGCGATTCATGTGGCGTGTAATGCATCACCAGCACGATGCCGGTGATGATCTGGACCGCCAGCATGAAGGAGAGGATGCCGCCGAAGGTCCACCAATAGTTCAGATTTCGCGGGGTCGGATAGGCGATGAAGGAGGAGTGGACGAGACCTGCGATCGGGAGCCGCCGCTCCATCCACTTCATGAAAGCGTTCTGCGGCTGATAGGTCGAATGTCCGCTCATCGGGGGAGGCCTTCTTGGAAATCTTCAGGGAAGCCGGTCAGGCGCCAATCCTGATTCTGGTGTCGGAAACAAATTCATAGGGCGGCAGCGCGAGATTGGTCGGCGCCGGACCGGAGCGGATGCGCCCCGAGGTATCGTAGACCGACCCATGGCAGGGGCAGAAATAGCCGTTATAGGGGCCCGAATGCGCGAGGGGTATGCAGCCGAGATGGGTGCAGATGCCGATCAGAACCTGGAAATTGGCATGGCCTTTTTTGACCCGCTCCGAATCCGGTTGCGGGTCCGGCAGGCTCCGCAGATTGACGTCCTCGGCTTCCTTGATTTCTTTCGGCGTCCGGTGATTGATGAAAATCGGCTTGCCGCGCCAGAACACCTTGATCACCTGACCTTCGGCGATCGGGGTGAGATCGACTTCGACCGGCGCGCCGGCGGCGATCGTCGAGGCGTCCGGGTTCATCTGGTAGATCAGCGGCCAGGCTGTGAAGGCCGCGCCAACGGCGGCGACCGAACCGGTCGCCACATAAAGGAAGTCACGGCGCGTGTGGGCCGCTGATGCTGAGGTGGATGCCACGGTGAAAGTCCTCTTCCGTCGTGCCGGGACGCCTGCGCGCGCTGCGAACCGTCGAGGGACCCGACCGTTTCGTCCATCCCGCGGCGGCGAGCGAATCGGCCATGTCGACCCGGCAGTTCTGGCCTTGGGAAGGCCTTCGGCGGCGATCCGGCGGCGTGTTATTGGCACCCTTACTCTGGGAGCGCAAGAGTGCCATTGCAACTCCGCTAAAAAGTCGCACAAGTCATTAGCCTAACGTCGCAATTGCTGCCCGCTCCGAGGCGGAATTGATAGCGCATAAGCAGCCCGCCATCGCGCTCTACGAGCCGGACATCCCGCAGAATACCGGGACGATTCTCCGTCTCTGCGCCTGCCTTTCGATCACGGCCCATCTGATCGAGCCGGCCGGATTCCCGGTGACGGATCGGGCGTTCCGGCGGGCCGGAATGGATTATCTCGACCATGTGCGGATCGAGCGCCACGCGTCTTTTAGCGCATTCGAGGACTGGCGGCGGGAAACCGGGCTCGCCTTGACGCTGTTCACCACACGTGGGGCGGTGAGCTATCTCGACCATGACTATCGGCCACCGCAGGTGCTGCTGTTCGGCCGGGAATCGGCTGGGGTACCGGATCGGGTGGCCGCCGCCGCCGACGCCCGGCTCGTGATCCCGATGGCGCAGCGGCTGCGCTCGCTCAATGTGGCGATGTCGGTCGCGATGGCGGCGGGGGAAATGATGCGGCAATTGCGGAGGTGAGGGCTCGCGGGCTTGCGGCCGCGAACCGCATCCACGCTAATGCGTTACCAACCTGTTGTCATCCTGGACTCGCCCTGCCCCATGCCTTTCAATACGGACTATTCGACAGACGAACCCGCCCGCTCCGGGATCGATCAACTCGCAGGCGCGACGCTCCTGGAATTCGGAAGCGCATGGTGCGGCCACTGCCGGCGCGCCACGCCGCTGGTGCAGGACGCCTTCAGGGCGCATCCCGGCATTCGTCATATCAAGATCGAGGATGGCCGGGGGCGGCCGCTGGGACGGTCGTTCCACGTGAAGCTGTGGCCGACACTGATTTTTCTGAAGGATGGCCAGGAACTGAGCCGCCTGGTCCGGCCAACGGAGGCCTCCGACATTGCCGCGGCGATGGCAGCCATCGATCCGGCCGGAGCCACCGCCGCGTGACATTCGATGCGGTCACACTGCTCGGGCTCCTTGCTGCAATGCTGACCACCGCGGCCAATGTCCCGCAGGTCTGGAAGGCCTGGCGCACAAAAGAAACCCGCGACATCTCGCTCGCCATGACGCTTATCCTTGCCGGGGGACTTGGACTGTGGGTGTCCTATGGTGTCCTGCAGGGCGACGCCGTCATTATCATCGCCAATGCGGCCGGGATGCTGCTCGCCCTTTCGCTCGCGGCTTTGAAGCTCCGGCACGGATAGGATAACAATTGCGCGTCGTTGCGCCGCCGGAGTCCTCGATGCGCGATTTCAGCTTGATGCACGGCTTCATCTTGTCCCGCCGCACCGCCCTTCTTGGTGCTGGAGCGGCCCCTCTTGCCTTCGCCCTGCGCCGCGCGATTGCGCAAGATGCGCCGGATCTGTCGACGATGAAGCCCGGCGACTTCACCTGGACTCCCGAGCGCGCGCCATCCGGGCCTGTGGTGGTGCTGGTTTCGCTCCCCGACCAGCGCGTGGCGGTGTACCGCAGCGGCACCATGATCGGTGCCTCGACCTGCTCCACCGGCAAGGCTGGCCACACAACGCCATCGGGCGTGTTCGTGATCCTGCAGAAGGACAAGAACCACCATTCATCGACCTACAACAACGCGCCCATGCCGTTCATGGAGCGCCTGACCTGGCAGGGCGTGGCGTTGCATGCCGGCAACCTGCCCGGCTATCCGGCGAGTCACGGCTGCATCCGGCTGCCGCTGGAATTCGCCAAGCTCCTGTTCGGGGTGACGACGCTCGGCACGCCGGTGATCGTGGCCGACGCGAAAATGGCGACGGCGGACATCCGCCATCCGGGCCTGCTTATCTCCGACCATGTCCAAGAGATGGCGATGTCGGCCGTGAAGCAGACGGCGGCCAAGACGCATCATCCGGAAACCGCAACGGTCGACACCCACGAGGCCGCGGCCTTCGTGATCTCCACCGCCGACAAGCGGTTGCTCGCTTTCGTCAATGGCAAGGAGGTCTTCGCATCGCCGGTGACACTGAAAGCGCCGGAGAATTCCTATGGCAATCACGCCTTCACATTGACCGGGCCCGATTCCGATCCACGTCACATGAAATGGATGGCAATCGGGCTCGACGCCGCCCATGCGGGCTCTTCGGACCGGATTGTCGCCGACACCCTCAACAAGGTCGATTTGCCGCCGGAGGCCGCGCAGCGCGTGCTCGCGCTGATGCATCCCGGATCGACCATGGTCATCACCAGCGGCCCGGCGACGGCAGAGCACCGCACCGGTCCCGGCTTTACGATAATCACCCATGACGACGCATAATCAGTCGACCCGCGACCGTGCGGCGCTCACCGGCGCATTGCCGCCGCTCAATAGCGATGCGACAGCGCTTGACGACCGCAAGGCGAAAGCGCGCGCCTGGTTCGAAGCGCTGCGCGACCAAATCTGCGCCGCATTCGAAAAACTCGAAGACGATTTGCCGGCCGGCCAGCCGCAATCCGGGATGGCGCCCGGGCGTTTCGTGCGCACGCCGTGGGAGCGCACCGACCACAGCGGCGGACCCGGCGGCGGCGGCGTCATGTCGATGATGAAGGGCCGCGTGTTCGAGAAGGTCGGCGTGCATTGCTCGACCGTGTTCGGAGAATTTGCACCCGAATTCCGAAAAGAGATTCCGGGCGCCGACAGCGATCCGCGGTTCTGGGCCTCCGGCATCTCGCTGATCGCACATTTGTGGAATCCGAATGTGCCGGCGGTGCACATGAACACGAGATTTGTGGTCACAACCAAGGCCTGGTTCGGCGGTGGCGCCGACCTCACCCCCGTGCTCAATGCGCGCCGCACGCAGGACGACCCGGACACGATCGCGTTTCACGCAGCGATGCAGCGCGCCTGCGATGCGCATGCTGCGATCGCGCCGTATGACAAGTACAAGGCCTGGTGCGACGAGTATTTCTATCTGAAGCATCGCAACGAGCCGCGCGGCATCGGCGGGATTTTTTACGACTGGCACAATAGCGGCGACTTCGACGCCGATCTCGCCTTCACCCAGGATGTCGGCCGCGCTTTCCTCGAGGTTTATCCGCAGCTGGTTCGCGCGAATTTCACGAAGCCCTATGGCGAAGCCGAGCGCGAGGAACAGCTCATCCGGCGCGGCCGCTATGTCGAATACAACCTGCTCTACGATCGCGGCACCATCTTCGGCCTCAAGACCGGCGGCAATGTCGAATCGATCCTGTCGTCGCTGCCGCCCGTCGTGAAGTGGCCTTGAGCTATCCGGCCAGCTTGAGATCGGCCGGCGAGATCAGGACGCCGAACTGCTCGCACCAAATCACATCGCTCCGATATTTGGAAAGCTCGACACCCGGCTGGGTTGGCGTGAATAAAGTTTCCATTAGCCACAATTGCAGTTCGATCAGCTGCCGAAAGGGTTTCGGCGGCCGGCGGCGGTGGAAAGACGAACAGGAAAAGGAAAAATCCGAGCGCGACGCCCAGGCCGGTTCCAAACAACCCGCCGACCGCGAAGATCAGGAGACTGCGCAAAATGCCCTGCATTTTCAGCGTCTCCCGCGATCTGCCCCGCCCGCTTCACCTATTTTTAGCGCGTTCTGAAGTGGCGGATAAGTATCGGGTTATGGTTTCACATTGGTGACTTGTGGCCTCTATAACACACACGTCATGGAACCTCGTCCGCGGCGCGATTGTGGCAGTTTTTTAGAAACTTCTGCCGTATTTGACGGTTACACGCACGGTCGGGACGAACACAAGCGTACGTCTTTCGCTGCATTCTCGAAGAAAGGACATGGGGGAGCTCATGCGGAACTACACAATCGCTGCGATCGCAGCAGCAGGCATCGCGCTCGGCGCGGCGCAGTCGGCGCAGGCCGCCGACATCGCTCGCCCGGTTTACAAGGCCGCACCGGTGGTGATGGCCTATAACTGGAGCGGCTTCTACATCGGCGGCAACGTCGGTTACGGCTGGGGCGAAATGCAGACCAACGACATTTTCGGCTGGAGCGCGACGGCGAAGCCTGACGGCTTCTTCGGCGGCGGCCAGATCGGCTGGAACTGGCAGGCGCCCGGTTCGCAGTGGGTGTGGGGTGTCGAGGTCGATTCGCAATGGTCCGGCATGAAGGACAGCTGGACCTGGATCGGTGCCGGCGGCGGTCTGGCCACGGCTGACGCCAAGGTTGACTATTTCGGCACCGCGCGCCTGCGCCTTGGCTACGCCTGGGATCGCACGCTGTTCTACGCCACCGGCGGTCTCGCCTGGGGTACGGCCGAGGCCAAGGGCAGCGTCAATGTCGGCAACTTTGCCTGGGCCGGTTCGAGCTCCAACACCCACGTCGGCTGGACTGTCGGCGCCGGCATGGAATGGGCGCTGATGGACAACTGGTCGGCCAAGGTCGAGTATCTCTACATCGATCTCGGCAACGAAAACTACTTCGGTGGTCCGGCCGCCGGCGGCTTCGACGCCGACGTGACCGCGCACACCGTCAAGGTCGGCCTGAACTATCGCTTCGGTTACAGCAAGTCGCCGGTCGTTGCGAAGTACTGATAGAGCCTGAGCTCTCTCCTGAACTTGAAAGCCCCGGCGCGAGCCGGGGCTTTTTTCGTTGTGGCGAAGGACTCGACCGCTTCACGCCTGGTGCTTCGTGACAGCGGCATCGGCGATGGCGGCGATCGCCGCCGGATCCGAGGGAAAGTCGGCGGCGATCCAGGCGGCCTCCGCTTCGCGCAGAGCCGCCCCCAAGGCAGGTCCCTTGCCCAGTCCGCGCGCGATCAAGTCGGCGGCCGCAAGCGGAAAAGTCGGGGTCTGCCATCGGGCGGGAAGCCCGGCGAGCGCAAGCCAGCGCGAATCGTCCGGACCCTGCGGCGACCGGCTCCATCCAAGCATCAACCGGTCCGCGTACCGGACCGGTCCGAGCCGGTAGAGCAGCGCCCGCGCAGCCTGCGCCGGCATGCCGGCGTCGATCCGCCACCACTGCGCCGCCATGCTGTGGAGCCTTTCATGCTCGGCATTCGACAGGCGAAGCCGCTCGAATAGCCGCGTGGCATCCTCATCGACATACACTGCGAGCGCGCCAAGCCTGCGGATAGCGTCCGCCGACGCGCCGCACTGCACTTCGATTGCCGTGAACCTTTCGAACGCCGCGAGATAGGCAATCCCTCCGAGAATGCCGGTGAGCAATCCAGCCTCGGTCATCAGACGCACCGATGCGACTGCGCGCCGCGCGCGCAGAAGCTTCAGCATCTCCATGCGCACCCGTTCGCGGGACAGGCCGCGCAATCCCGCGCGCCCTTCGATGCAGGCATGCAGCGCAGCGGCGTCTGGCTCGCCTTCGCCGTACGCGGCGTAAAACCGGAAGAACCGCAGAATACGCAGATAATCCTCGGCGATACGCGCCGCCGCGTCGCCGATGAAGCGCACCCGCCGCGCATCGAGATCGGCAAGTCCGCCGACATAATCGTGCACGACACCGTCGCGCGACAGCGACAGCGCGTTGATCGTGAAGTCGCGCCGCTCGGCATCGCGCCGCCAGTCGCGCCCGAACGCCACCTTGGCCTTGCGGCCATAGGTCTCGACATCCTCCCGCAAGGTCGTGACTTCGTAGGGCGTACCGTCCACGAGGAGTGTCACCGTGCCATGTTCGATGCCGGTGGGTACCGACCGCAGATTCGCAGATTGCGCGCGGCGCACAATTTCATCGGGCAGTGCAGTGGTCGCGATATCGATTTCGCTGAAAGGTTCACCGAGGAGCGCGTTGCGCACCGCTCCGCCGACGATGCGCGCCTCTTCTCCTTCGCAGTCGAGCATCTGCAGAATCCGGCGGGCGCCGCCATGCGTCAGCAGAGCGGCGTCGCCAAGCCGCCGCTGCTGCGCAGTCATTTGAAATGCCCGGGGATCAGCACACCGTCCTTGACATGCGGCGGCACGTAGGTGGAGCCGGCCGGCTGATACTCCCTTAACCCGAGATAGACGAAACCGGCGAGCATGAGCAGCACCGCAGCTGCCGTCAGCCAGGCGAGCGTCTTGGGGGACCAGGACTCGACATTGAGAACGCCTGCGCGGGTCGCCGACAGGAACAGCGCGTAGACTGCAAAGGGCGTCAGAAAAAGAGCGATTTGGGTCAGGATCGGCCTGATCATGCGCCGTAAATTCTCTGCTGGAGGTTGCGGAAGATGCCCGCGGTGACGCCCCATATATACCGCTCGCCGAACGGAATTGCGTAGTAACTGCGCATCATGCCCTGCCATTCGCGGCTATGGGTCTGATGATTGGCCGGCTCCATCAGGTGCGACAACGGCACTTCGAACGTATCCTCCACCTCACCCGGGTTGATCGTCAGCGTGAATTGCGGGTGCACACGAGCCACCACCGGCACAATACGGTAACCGAGCGTCGTCATGTAAATGTCGAGATAGCCGATTGGATCGATCACGCCGGCATCGAGCCCGATTTCCTCCTGCGCTTCGCGCAAGGCGGCGGCAAGCGGCGTCTCGTCAGTGGGATCGATCTTGCCGCCGGGAAACGCAATCTGACCGGCATGCTGCGGCAAATGCGCCGTGCGCTGCGTCAAAAGGACCATCGGCTCATCGCGCTCGATCACCGGGATCAGCACGGCGGCGGGCTTAATCGGCCGTACCGCAGCGATCGCCTTGACCACCGGATCTGCATCGTGGTCGCCGCGCAGCGGCAGTGCATCTGGGTCGGTCAGGCCGGGTGGAGCATCGAGTGTCAGCACCGCGCGCGCGCGGTCGAAAAAGTTGTTGCCGTAAATGCTGCGGGACACGGGCAAGGCGGTTTCGGTCATCTGTCAGCTCAAATCCCGCAGAACCTCGGCCCGCGTCAAAGGGAAAAACGATCCTGCCGAAGCAATGCCGAACATGCGCTGGCCGCCAAGATCGCGTTCGACGCCCAGTTCGACAAGATCGAAAAACAGCGCGCGCGTCACCTTCGCCCACAGGTCGCGCCGGACATGGATGTAGGGCTTCACGCCGCCGGAATGGTGTTCCGGCTCAAAGCGCAGGGGATGCTCAGGACCACAAACGATCCAGTCGTCGACATTGGTGCGGAAATGCAGCCGCGGCCCCGAGACGGTGTCCTCGCGCAGCATCTCGACCGCAAGGAACGGAGCATCCTCGACCACGATCCCGATCTTCTCGACCGGCGTTACCAGGAAATACCTGTCGCCTTCGCGCTTTAGGACCGAGGCAAACAGCCGCACGAGCGGCGCCCGTCCAATCGGCGAGCCGAGATAATACCAGGTTCCGTCTGCCGCAATCCGGATATCGAGATCCCCGCAAAAGGGCGGGTTCCACCGCTCGACAGGCGCCGGTCCGCGGCCAGCGGTCTGGCGAAGGGATGCGGCAATGCCATCCAGCCCTGCGGTATTGTCCTGCCTTTGCTTCGCCATGGTTTAACCTGAGCCTGCCCCGGGCCTCGCGACAAGGATCGCACACGCGCAAAAGTGATCGATGCAGCATAGCCCGGCGGCAGGGTAAAATAGCGTAAGCTTGAACGCTTCCGGTTTCGTCCCGCCCCGATTCGGGGAGAGCTTTTCCGAAGGGCCCGTGCCGACGCTGGCGCAGTTGTTGCATCATTTTCGATAGATATATCGCCCGGACGACCTGACCAAGACGGGCCGACGATAGAAGGAACGAACTCAATGGCGGCAGCCGGCGAAAGCCTCGAAACAATGGAAGACATGATCGTTCGCGCCGCCGAATCGACCGCAACGCATGCCCGCGCCGCCAGGGATGCGATCGGTTCGGTGATCTTCGGCCAGGAACGGGTCATCGAGCAGGCGCTGATTACCATCCTCTCGGGCGGCCATGGCCTTCTAGTGGGCGTTCCCGGTCTCGCCAAGACGAAACTTGTGGAGACCATGGGGACAGTGCTCGGTCTCGATGCCCGCCGCATCCAGTTCACGCCCGACCTGATGCCCTCGGATATTCTGGGCTCCGAAGTTCTGGAGGAGGCCCCTAGCGGCAAGCGCAATTTCCGTTTCATCCCCGGCCCGATCTTCGCGCAATTGCTGATGGCGGATGAGATCAACCGCGCCAGCCCGCGGACCCAGTCGGCGCTGCTGCAGGCGATGCAGGAATTGCATGTCACCGTTGCGGGCGCCCGCCACGACGTGCCCAAGCCGTTCCACGTCTTGGCGACACAGAACCCGCTGGAGCAGGAAGGCACCTATCCGCTCCCGGAAGCCCAGCTCGACCGCTTCCTGATGCAGATCGACGTGGATTATCCTGATCGCGATGCCGAACGGCGCATGCTGTTCGACACCACCGGCGCCGACGAAAGCAAGCCGAAGGCGGCGATGTCGGCCGACGACCTGATCGCGGCGCAGCGCCTCGTGCGCCGCCTGCCGGTCGGCGAATCCGTCGTCGACTCGATCCTGGCATTGGTGCGGTCGGCAAGGCCGCAGTCCGGCGAAGCCGACGACATCCGCAAGAAGATCGCCTGGGGCCCCGGCCCGCGCGCCAGCCAGGCGTTGATGCTGGCGGTGCGCGCCCGCGCATTGCTCGATGGCCGGCTCGCCCCGTCGGTCGACGATGTGGTCGCGCTCGCCGAGCCGGTCCTGAAACACCGTATGGCGCTGACCTTCCAGGCGCGTGCCGAGGGCGACACCGTGGATGGGGTGATCGGCCAGCTGAAGTCGCGGCTCGGGTGAGCAATGGCACTCGAGCCGGACGCCCTCGCGCGTGAAGCTGATGCGGTCCGCCACGCCAGCGGGCAATCGCGGTCGCTGGCTTCCAGCCTGCCGCGGCTGATGCTGGAATCGCGGCGCATTGCGGCGACGGTGATCCATGGGCTGCACGGGCGGCGACGCTCCGGCTCCGGCGAAAATTTCTGGCAATACCGCCGGTTCCTGTCCGGGGAGCCGGCACGCCGCGTCGACTGGCGCCGCTCCGCCCGCGATGAGCACCTGTACGTCCGGGAGCAGGAATGGGAAGCCGCGCACACGGTGTGGATCTGGCCAGACCGCTCGCCGTCGATGGCGTTTTCCTCGCCGCTCGCCGCGGAATCAAAACTCGAGCGCACGCTGGTCATCGCCTTCGCGCTCGCTGAAATCCTTGTCGAGGGAGGGGAACGCATCGGCGTACCGGGCCTGATGCGGCCGACCGCCAGCCGCAACGTGATCGACAAATTCGCGCAGGCGATCGTGCACGATACCGCCGAGCGCACCAGCCTGCCGCCGGGCTTTGCGCCGGCGCCGTTGTCGGAAGTGGTCCTCTTGTCCGATTTCTGGAGCCCGATCCCGGATTTCCGCCGCGCGCTCGCCCAATTGTCGGGGGCGCATGCACTCATCCACGCCGTGCAGGTCGTCGATCCCGCGGAAGAGACCTTTCCTTATTCGGGGCGCGTCGAGTTTCTGGAGCCGGAGGGCCTCGGCAGCATCACTGCAGGCCGCGCGGAGACCTGGCGCTCCGATTATCTCGGCCGGCTTTCGGCGCATCGCCTTGCGCTGCGCGCAGAAGCCGACCGCGTGCATGCAAGTTTGATCATCCATCGCACCGATCGTCCGGCGAGCGAGCTGGTGCTCGCGCTGCATGCCCGCATGGGCGCGAATGCGGAGGCGCCGGTGGCATCCCCGGCACGGATGGCGCAGGCGGAGGCGGTGGCATGATTGGCAGCCTGCCCTTCGCGTTCGCCCAGCCCTTGGTGCTGCTCGGCCTGCTCAGTCTGCCGGTGCTGTGGTGGCTGTTGCGGATGATCCCGCCGCGCCCCCGGCTGATCGCATTCCCGCCGGCACGGCTGCTGTTCGACATTGCGCCGAAGGAAGAAACGCCCGCGCGCACCCCGTGGTGGCTGACGCTGCTGCGCCTGACGCTTGCGGCGCTGCTGATCCTCGCGGCGGCCGGTCCGATGTGGAATCCGTCGGTGGCGACCTCGGGCGGCTCCGGCCCGCTCGTTCTCCTGATCGACGACGGCTGGGCCGCGGCCTCCACATGGGATATCCGGGCGCGCACGGCCGACGACGTGCTGGCGCGTGCCGAGGCGGACGGCCGCGCCGCCGCGTTGATCCCGATGTCGGAGGCCGGCCGCACGGTCACGTTGCAGACCGCAGCGGCGGCCCGCGTGCAGCTGCAGAAAATGGCGCCGAAGCCGCACGCAGTCGAGCGCGCCGAGGTTTTGCCGGCGCTGTCACGCGTCTTCGGCAGCTCACCCAATGCTGAGCTGGTCTGGCTGTCGGACGGCACGCATCTCGGCGCCGGGAGCGATTTCGTCAGCGGGCTTGCCGGGCTTCTGGAAGGCCGTACCATCACCGTGGTCGAGGGTGGCGTCGCCCAGGCTTTGGCGCTCAGTTCGGCGGACAACAATGCCGGCGCGCTCACCGTAAAGATCTCGCGTGCCGCAGCCGATGGCGAACGCAGCGGCACCGTGCGGGCCTATGACCTGAAAGGATTACTGCTCGCGGAAACCCCGTTCGCCCTGAAAGCGAGCGAGCGCGAAACCGAGGCGATGCTCGACCTTCCGGTCGAATTGCGCAACGACATCGCCAGGCTCGAAATCGCTGGCGAGCGCTCGGCGGGCGCGGTGCAGCTTCTGGACAAGCGATGGCGGCGGCGCAGCATCGGCGTCATCACCGGCGCCACTGCCGATACCGCCCAGCCGCTGCTGGCCTCGACCTTCTATCTGCAGCGCGCGCTGTCGCCGTTCGCCGATGTGCGCATGGGCGAGCGCGTCTCGCCCTCCGACATGGTGGTGCGCTTCATCGACCAGAATGTGCCGATGCTGATCCTCGCCGATGTCGGCAATGTGGTAGGAACCGCACGCGAGCGTCTCGCCAAGTGGGTGGAGGACGGCGGCGTCCTGGTGCGCTTTGCCGGTCCGCGGCTCGCAGCATCGGACGACGATCTCGTCCCGGTGCGGCTGCGCCGCGGCGGCCGGACGCTGGGCGGTTCGCTGTCCTGGGAAAAGCCGCAGCCGCTCGCCGCATTCTCGCGCGAGGGCCCGTTCGGCGGGATGCCGGTTCCAAACGACGTCACCGTGTCCCGGCAGGTGCTGGCGGAACCCGATTCCGGCCTTGCCGAGCGAAGCTGGGCAACGCTCGCCGACGGCACCCCGCTGGTCACCGGCGCGCGCCGCGGCAAGGGCATCATCGTCCTTTTCCACGTCACCGCCGATACCCGCTGGTCGGACCTGCCGTTGTCGGGCACATTCGTCGAGATGCTGAAGAACCTAGTGTCGCTTGCGGGCTCGACGGCGACCGCAGAACAGGCCAGCGCCGACCGCGATAGGGAGACGCTGGCGCCGGCGCGCGCGCTCGATGGCTATGGCGTGTTCGGCGCACCGCCCGGCAGCGCCAAGCCGGTACCGGCCAACTATGCCGGGCGCGCCACCGCCGATCATCCGCCCGGCTTTTACGGGCCGCCGGAAGGGCTCCTTGCCGTGAACACCCTGACCGCAGCCGACCGTCCCGACACCATCGACATCGCCCCGCTGAACGCGCGCCGCGACGTCTATCGCCTGAGCGAGCCGCACGATCTGCGCGGACCGATCTTCCTTGCAGCCCTCGGCCTTCTGCTGATCGACGCGCTGGTTGTGTTCTGGCTGGCCGGCGGTCTGAGCCGCCTGACCGGCACGCGCCGCCGCGCCGTGGCGTCCGGCGTCGTCCTCGCGGTCATCCTCGCCGGAGCTGGCCCCAGCGGGCGCGCGGAAGCCCAAACCGCGACGCCGCGGCAGCAGACGGCGATCGCCCGGCCTTCGGCGGCGCTCGACGACTTCGCAATGAAGGCAGCCAACCAGACCAAGCTTGCCTATGTCGTCACCGGAGATGCCGACACCGACGCCATCAGCAAGTCGGGCCTGAGCGGGCTGACAATTTTTCTCGCCCAGCGCACTGCGCTCGAAGGCGGCGAGCCGGTCGGTCTGGATATCGCACGCGACGAACTCGCCTTCTTCCCGCTGATCTATTGGCCGATCGTGCCGGGTGCGGCGAAGCCCTCTCCCGAGGCACTGGCCCGGATCGACACCTACATGAAGCAGGGCGGTACGGTGTTGTTCGATACCCGCGACGCGATTATGGCGCCGCCGGGGCCCGGCGGTGAGGCCCGCAGCCCCGGCATGCTGGCGTTGCGCGAAATCCTGGCTTCGCTCGACATTCCGGAACTCGAACCGGTGTCGAAGGATCACGTCCTGACCAAGACCTTCTTCCTGCTGCGCGACTTTCCCGGACGCTTCAATACCGGACAGCTCTGGGTCGAGGCGCTGCCCGCGGGAGAAGACCTCGATGGCGAGATTGAAGCCCGTCCCGCCCGCGCCGGTGACGGCGTCTCCTCGATCATGATCACATCCAACGATCTTGCCGGGGCCTGGGCGATGCGTCCCGACGGTCAGCAGATGCTGCCGATGGTGGCCAGCGAACCGCGCGCGAGAGAGATGGCATACCGGGCGGGCGTCAATATCGTGATGTACGCGCTGACCGGCAATTACAAAGCCGACCAGGTGCATGTACCCGCGTTGCTGGAGCGTCTGGGACAATGACTTTCGGTATCGCCTTCACTCCCCTCGTCCCCGCCTATGTCCTCTGGGCCGCGGCGGCCGCGGTGATCCTGGTCTCTGCGCTGTTATTGTTCATCCGCAGCCGTGGCGCATTGCTGCGCGCGACGGCAATGGCGCTTCTCGTCTTCGCGCTCGCCAACCCCTCCTTCACCCGCGAAGACCGCGAACCCATTCCCTCGGTGGTCGCCGTCGTGGTCGACAAGAGCCCGAGCCAGACGTTCGGCAACCGTACAAAGCAGGCCGAAGACGCTCGTGCGGCGCTGATCGAGCGGCTGGCGCGCATTCCCAATATCGACGTGCGGGTCGTGGAAGCCGGCGCCGCCGACGGCGAGACCGACGGCACGCGGCTGTTCGGTGCGCTCGGTGCCGCCCTCTCGGACGTGCCGCCGGACCGGATCGCCGGCGCGTTCGTCATCACCGACGGACGCGTGCATGACGTCCCGCCCGATGCGGCGCAGCTTGGCTTTTCCGCGCCGCTGCATGCGCTGGTCACCGGCGAAGCCAACGAGCGCGACCGGCGCGTGGTGCTGACCACGGCGCCGCGCTTCGGCATTGTCGGCCAGTCGCAGACCATTGGCTTTCGCGTGCAGGATGAGGGCGTCGCTCCCTCAACTGCGCGGGTCACCGTCCGCCGCGACGGCGAAACCATCGAGACCCGCAATGTCACCACCAACACCAATGTGCGCGTGCAGGTCCATATCCCGCACGCCGGATCGAACATTGTCGAGATCGAGGCCTCACCGCTGGAAAACGAGCTGACCGCGGTCAACAACCGCGCCGTGGTGTCGATCGACGGCGTGCGCGACAAGTTGCGCGTGCTGCTGGTCTCGGGTGAGCCGCATGCCGGCGAGCGCACCTGGCGCAATCTCCTGAAGTCGGACGCCGCAGTCGATCTCGTGCATTTCACCATCCTGCGGCCGCCGGAAAAGCAGGACGGCACGCCGATCAACGAATTGTCGCTGATCGCCTTCCCGACCCGTGAGCTGTTCCAGCAGAAGATCGGCGAATTTCACCTTATCATCTTCGACCGCTATGCGCGTCAGGGCGTGCTGCCGGTTGTCTATTTCGATAACATCGCGCGCTATGTCCGTCAGGGCGGCGCCGTGCTGATCGCGGCCGGACCCGATTATGCAAGCCCGACCTCGCTGTGGCGCACGCCGCTCGATGTGGTGCTGCCGGCCGAGCCCAGCGGCAAGATGATCGAGACGCCCTACCATGCGCGCCTGAGCGAACTGGGAAAACGTCACCCGGTGACCCGCGCGCTCGAAGGCGCCGCCAACGAGCCGCCGGACTGGAGCCGCTGGTTCCGCCTGGTCGACGCGACCGTTGGGCAAGGCTCGTCGGTTATGGAGGGACCGGACGGCAAGCCGCTCTTGGTGCTCTCACGCGAGGGCGAAGGCCGGGTGGCGCTGCTCCTGTCCGATCACATCTGGCTTTGGGCGCGCGGCTATGAAGGCGGCGGGCCGCATCTCGATCTGTTGCGGCGGCTCTCGCACTGGCTGATGAAGCAGCCCGATCTTGAGGAGGAGGCGCTCCGCGTCGCAACGCGCGGCCGTGACCTCGAGATCAACCGTCAGACCATGGCGGAAACGGTGACACCGGTCGTCGTGACGACGCCCTCGGGCGAGACGCGGACGGTGACGCTGCAGCAGGCCGAGCCCGGCCTTTGGCGCGGATCCACGCCGGCCAATGAACTCGGCTTGTGGCGCGCCAGCGACGGCAAGCTGACGACGCTGGTCAATGTCGGCCCCGTCAATCCGCGCGAATTTGCCGAGGTGACGTCCTCGGTCGAGGTGCTGCGCCCGCTCGCTCATGCAACCGGCGGCGACGCAAGGCGGCTCGACGATGCGGGTAGCGTGAGCGTACCGCGCGTCGTCGGCGTGCGGTCGAGCGAAACCTTCCGCGGCGATGACTGGATGGGCTTGAAACTGCGCGACGCAAGCGTGTTGCGCGGCATCGGCGTGCTGCCGGTTTTTGCCGGGCTGCTGGGTCTGTTGCTGCTGATCGGCTCGCTTGCGGCGACCTGGGCGCGAGAGGGGCGGTAATCCAGACTCCGCTCTGTTTCTGAGCACGCCGGAAATTCAGCGTGCCGGCCCCGGGCCACAAGGAGATCAATTTTCCGCCGCCCAGTCCGGCCGCACCGCGCCCTTGACCCCCTCGAAGGCACCCTCGACAAGCTCGACGAAAAGCAGCCGCGCCGGATCGACAGGCCCCGGCATCTTGATGCGCCCGCGTGGTGCGCGCTTGAAACCCACACGCGCGTAAAAGGGCTCGTCGCCGACCAGAATCACCAACCGGTGCCCGCGCTCCTTTGCGTCGGCCAGCGCGCGTTGCATCAGTGCCAGCGCGATGCCGCGATCGCGGAAGGGCGGCTCGATGGTGAGCGGGCCGAGCAACAGTGCCGGCGTTTCGCCGATCCGTACCGGCGACAACCGCAGCGATCCGACCAGCAGCGTGCCGATACGCGCCGTATAGGACAGCGCCAGATCGTGGCCGATGCCCTCGCGGATGCGATAGGCCGTGCGGGCAAAACGGCCGGGACCGAAAGTACGCTCGTGCAGCCGGTCAATCGCCAGCGCGTCGTCTGCGGTTTCCGGCAGAATGGTGATGGAGAGATCGGTCATCGCGGTTGCGGCTGAAATGGCGCATGCGCTCTAGCATCTGGCTTGCGCGAAATCCATGCCCCGTCATGCATTCCGTGCCGCGGGACGGCACCTGCCGCGCGGATTTGGCGCTTGGCGCGGCTCTCGGCAGCCGCCATACACCTCGGCGTAACGAACGGCACGGAAGGCGGCAGCGGCATGGGTTTCTTTCTCGACGGCGTCTGGCACGACAAATGGTACGACACTGACAAGACCAAGGGCCGGTTCCAGCGCGAACCCACACGGTTTCACAACTGGATCACGCCGGACGGCGCGCCCGGGCCTGAGGGCGCTGGCGGTTTTGCGGCGGAAGCCGGCCGCTACCACCTCTATGTCTCGCTCGCCTGCCCCTGGGCGCACCGGACACTGATATTCCGCAAGCTGAAGAAGCTGGAAGACCTGATCTCGGTGTCGGTGGTTTCTCCGATGATGTTCGACAAGGGCTGGACCTTCAATCGAGACGAGGGCTCGACCGGCGACCACCTTTACGACGCTGCGACGCTCGGAGAAATCTATCTCAAGAGCGATGCCAAATATTCCGGCCGCGTCACCGTGCCGGTGCTGTGGGACAGGCAGCGCAAGACAATCGTCAACAACGAGTCCTCGCAGATCATCCGGATGCTCAATACGGCGTTCGACGCAATCACGGGGGACAAAGCGGATTTCTATCCGCAGGCCCTGCGCGAGGACATCGACGCGATCAACGCGCGCGTCTACGAGACCGTGAACAATGGCGTCTATCGCTGCGGTTTCGCGACCACACAGGAGGCCTACGAAGAGGCGTTCGGCCAGCTGTTCGATACGCTCGACATGCTGGACGAGCGGCTCTCGAAGCAGCGCTATCTGTGCGGCTCTGCCGTCACCGAAGCCGACTGGCGGCTGTTCCCGACGCTGGTCCGGTTCGACGCGGTCTATGTCGGGCATTTCAAATGCAACCTGCGGCGGATCGAGGACTATTCGAATTTATCGAATTATACGCGCGAACTGTTTCAATGGCCCGGCGTCGCCGAGACCGTCGATCTCGCGCATATCAAACGTCACTATTACGGCAGCCATCGCAACATCAACCCCACGGGAATCGTTCCGTTAGGGCCCGCGCTCGACTTCATGCGGCCGCATGATCGCGGGCGCTTCGGTTGAAGCAGGCGGAACCGGAACCCAACGCTGCGACACGAAATCGGCGCACCATGCGGAACATTCAGGCCTCCGCAGACTTCCCCTCCTGTCATCCCCAAAGGAGGAATAACCATGAAGACTTCCACCCTTCTTGTGGCCGCCGCACTGTTTGCGACGCCGGCTCTGGCGCAAACCACCACGGCGCCGCAGCCCGGCACTCCGGCCGCGACAAATCAGATGAACCAGCAGACCATGCCGCAGGCCGCCACCGGCCAATGGCGCGCCTCCAAGCTGATCGGCGTCGGTGTCTATAACCAGCAGAACGAGAAGCTCGGCGACATCAACGAGCTGATCATGACCTCGAACGGTCAGGTGTCGGGTGCGGTGATCGGCGTCGGCGGCTTCCTCGGCATTGGCGAGCGTGACGTGATGGTGCCGTTGGACAAACTGACCTTCAGGAATGAACGTGGCGCCACCACCGGCGCCGGCACCGCAGACCGGCAGTGGTATCCGGACCGCGCCGAGCTGAATGCGACCAAGGATCAGCTTAAGGATATGCCGGAGTTCAAGTACTAACCGGACGCTGCGACCACCGACGCAGCAACGGGGCGGAGGCGCGGCGCGTCTCCGCCCCGGCTGCGTCACCAGGTCTCGCTGCGGACCGCGCCATCGAAGACTTCGGCGATCCGCAAACGGGTGCCAGGGGTCGTTTCCTCGGGCAGCCGGTCCTGGGAAAAAAAGCCGTGCGCCACGATTTCCGCATTGGGCTGAGGCGGCGCCGTCTGCGTGAAGGACGGCAGAACGAACAACGCCACATGGTCGCGGTCCGAGGCAGCGGGGTTGAAATACAAACCGAAGAATTCGGGGGCAGGACCGATGTCGATATTGCCCTCTTCGCGCATTTCCCGGCGAAGCGCCGCAAGCAGGGTCTCGCCCGGCTCGACACCCCCTCCCGGCAGATGCCACCCGGAAATATAGGAGTGTTTGACAAGAAAAATCCGGCGTTCGGCGTCGATGGCCATGCCGCGGACACCAAGGGTCAGACCGCGGGAAAAGCGCCAATAAAGATGCATCATCCGGCGAATCATCGGACAGTCCATGCTCGCAGACCGGCCTCATCGCCATCCCGGCCTTGGCGAGGGGACTTGGCGGCGTCATCGAATTGCGTCACCGGATCACTATAGTCTGAATCGACTCGCCCCCAGAAAGCCGTCACCGTCCGAGACATGTTTCTCCTCGCGCATATGTCAGACCCGCATCTGGGGCCGATGCCGTCAGCGCGCATCCGCGAACTCGCGGGCAAACGCGCCATCGGCTACATGAACTGGCACCGGCGGCGGAAGACCTTCCATCGGGGCGAGGTGCTGTCGCGCATCGTCGCCGACATCAAGTCGCACCGTCCTGACCATATCGCGGTAACGGGGGATATTCTCAATATCGCGCTGCCCGGCGAATTCGCCCCCTCGAGGGTGTGGCTGGATACGGTCGGTCCGGCCCATGACGTCACGTTCGTTCCCGGCAACCACGATGCCTATGTCCGCAAGGCGGCGCGCGAATGGCATTCGCACTGGGGCGACTTCATGAAGGGCGACACCACCGGGGCCGACCATTTCCCTTTTGTGCGCCGGCGCGGCGAGGTGGCGCTGATCGGCCTTTCCAGCGCCATCACCACGGCGCCTTTCATGGCGACGGGAAAGCTCGGCCCCCAGCAGCTGCACGCGCTGGCCGAGCTTCTTGATCGGCTTTCCTCCGAGGGTCTGTTTCGCGTGGTGCTGATTCATCATCCGCCGGTGACAAAGGCGGCCTACCGCTTCAAGCGGCTGATCGACGCCGACAAGTTTCGCCAGGTGCTGCGCCGGCACGGCGCCGAACTGGTATTGCACGGACACGATCATATTCATTCCCTGGTCATGCTGGACGGCCCGTCGGGCAAAATACCTGCGGTCGGCGTCCCCTCTGCCTCGGCGATCGGCGGCGAGGGCGACCGCGCCGGCTATAACCTCTATTCCATCGGCCGGTCCGGCAATCACTGGCGCTGCGAGATGACACGGCGCGGGCTCGCGCCGGGGACCGAGACCATCGTGGATCTCGGACAGCGCGCCTTGATGGCTGCATAACGATTGCGGCAGCAGTGCCGTCAGCTCAACCGGCTACGAGCGCGGCGATGACCAGCGCCGCAATGCCCGCAATCAGCCCAAGGACGAAAGCACCAACAAGTCCCGCGCCATGACGGCGGACAACAGGCCGCTCCGGCTCCTGCGCCAGCACCCGCTCGCGTTCGATCAGGCGCGCCGCCACATAGCGCGTGATCGCCTTCGCAGTGACGCCGATATCCGGGGATTCCGACAAGACCTTGCGTCCGTAGCGGGTGTCCTGGACGAAACGGTAGGTGCGCTTGTCGCGCCCCATCATCACATGCGCGGTGGCATCGATCCACAGCCGCGGGATCTCGCCTCGGCTGACGCCGCGATCGAAAATATCGACGCCGGTCGGGACATCGGCGAAAACCGGATCCAGCGCCTCGTTGAGCAAATCGAGCCGCGCCGCTTCGGCTTCCCGCATCTCGAGCACGATGCCGGACCGCTCGGCCGCCTCGACCCGTGCCTGCCGCAGCGCTTCTTTCAGCGGCGAAACCGTCTCGGCCGGCGCCTCTCGATGCTTCTTGCGTCCCCACATAACTCGAAAGTAGCGTTCCCATCGCGCTGCCGAAAGGGGCGGTTACAGCCTTATTTCAAACGATCAGGGATCGCAGCCACCCAGATCCATCCTCCGTTCGTGCGCGCGGATGGTACTCGGCCGCCACCCAGCCCTGATACCCGGACGCATCGATTGCACGGAAGATTTCGCGGTAATTCACTTCGCCCTCATCCGGCTCGTGACGCGAGGGAACCGCGGCGATCTGCACATGTCGGATCACCGGCAGATACTGCTCGAAGCGCCGGATCAGATCGCCGCCCATGATCTGGGCGTGGTAAAAATCAAACTGGATACCGACATTCGGCTTGCCGATCTTTGCGACGATATCGGCGGCATGCTCCACGCGGTTGAGAAAATAATTCGGCCGATCGCGATTGTTGATCGGCTCGATCAGCAGCGTGATTCCCGTTTCGGCGGCGGCGTCCGCCGCCCGTGACAGATTTGCGATGTAGGTGCGCTCGGCCGCGGGACGGTCGTTCACCGGAACGAAGCCCGCGAGAACGTGGATCGCCCGGCCGCCGACGGCCGTGATGTAGTCCAGCGCCTGCGCGAACAGCGCGTCGAAGTCGCGCTCGCGCTTGGGCACGGCGGCCAGCCCGAACTGCCCCTCCCCGCCCCGTTCGGTATTGATGCCGAGCATCGTGAGGCCGCATTCTTCAATCGCCGCCCGCAGCGCCACGGCCGGCGTTGTATACGGAAACTGCCCCTAGACCGCTGCAAAGCCGGCGGCTGCCGCAGCGCGGGGCCGCTCGATGAGCGGCCGGTCGGAGAAGAGATAGGCGATATTGGCTGCAAAACGGGGCATTTCCTCTCCCATCGTGACGTGGCCTTCCGCATTCATCACGGTCTGCCAGCGAACCCGGATGCCCGAGATTGTGCACAATTTCGCCATTTCGTGCGATCTCGGGCTAAGCGAGGCGCCAATGTGGGCAACGCATAACCAGCAAAATCATGCCTCATGACATGGCTGAATCTCGCAATAAAATCATAAATATCGATATCTTATTAGTGTTGGGCAATTGCCCATATTGGTCCCCATAAAGCAGGTGGGACGTTTTGTGGTTGACGCGCTGTATACAGAGGCGTTCCATTCCTCAAAATAACAAATGTTTTCTTTGCGAGGATAGCGAGCGAGGGCCGTGCGATGAACGCACAAGAGCTGCTGCAGGAAATCTCCGACTATTGCCGTCAGGCCGGTCTGGCCGAGTCCACCTTCGGCAGACGCGCCGTCAACGACGGCAAGCTGACCAGCCGCCTGCGCAACGGTGGGCGGATCACCACCGAGACTCTCGATCGCATCCGCACCTTCATGACCATTCACAACGGCAGAGAAAGCGCGCGACCCATGATCATCGAACGCGGTGCACGTCCGGCGACCATCGATCCCGTACCGGCGAGCCCCGCGCCCGCCAACGCCAATAACGACGGCAACCGCGAGTTCCGGTTCTTCGACAACCGGCAGAAATATCTGCTGTTTGTGAATACCTGCAGCGAGAAATGGGTGGTCGCAAACAAGGTCGCGCAGGAACTCGGCAACATCCATCCGCGTCCGCCGGCGGTGCGCCTGTTCGATGCGGGCCTCGGCGACGGCACTGTGCTGACGCGTGTGATGCGCGCCATGCACCACCGCTTTCCGAACCAGCCCTTCTACATCTCCGGCAAGGAGATCAGCCTCGAAGACATCCGGCTGACGCTCGAAAAGATGCCGGACCGGCTCTACGAGCATCCTGCGACCGTGCTGGTGCTGACGAACATGTATTATTCCGAGGCGCCCTGGCTGACGGTGAAGTCGACCGCCGCCGCCAACAGCCTCGTCTGGAACGAGGTCGCGCTGACCGGCAACACCTCGCACGATTTCGAGGAGCAGATCACCGGGCTTCAGAACTTCCTGTCGGAGAACTGGAAGGCCGGCGTCAGCCCGAAGACCGGCAATCCGGTCTATGAGCGGCCCGTGGTGCTCGTGATTTACCGGCAGGATCATAAATTCCTGCTCGACCCGATCATCCCGCGGCGCGGTGCTGCGAATGCCGATTTCGATCTCGTCATCGCTTCCCAGCCCTATCGCGCCCGCGCCTCGGCCGAGTTCAAGGCGCAGAAGGTGATTGCCCCGCTTGCCCGCGCGCTCGGGCCCGGCGGACGCCTGATCGCGATTCATTCCTGCGGCAACGATCCGGGCTCCGAGATCGTGCAAAGCGTGTGGCCAGGCGACAATCCGTTCCAGACCGACCGCCACACCATCCTGCGCGAAGTGAAGAAGGCGCTCGGCCCGGCCGCGCGCGACCTGAACTTCAACACCTATGCCGATAACCGCGCGATCTTCCGCTACGACATGCACACACTGCCAAGCGAAGTCACCGGCTCGATCGGCACCTCGACCGTGCTCGCCGCCTGGAATGCCGCGATCTATGTGTCGCAGGTCGAGGACGAACGGCTCAACGAAGCCGTCCAGGACGGCCGCTACCTCGACGCCACCCGCGAGGTGCTGCGCAAGTACAACGGGCTCTGGTTCAACGACGAATCCTACGTCATCTCGCGAAGAAGAGAATAAGCAAATGGGTTTGCCACTTCGAAAACCTTCGCCTCGCTTCGAGGCCGACTCCGTCGGCGACATCCGCGCCTTCCTGCAGGATTTTTCACTGGAGGTGACGCGGCCGAAGCTGGCCGATCTCGAAGCGATCCGCGACAGCGCGGGCGCTGGCGTCCGCGTCTATGTCAGCGCGATCCCGACCCGGCCGTCGGCCGAGCTCATCGAGCAATCGGCGATGACGCGAAAGGTCGGCCTTGAGCCGATCCCGCATATCGCCGTGCGCAACTATACCAGCCGGGACGAATTGTCCGGACTGATCGCGCGTCTCGCGTCCGACGCCGGCGTGAAGCATGTGCTGGTGATCTCGGGCGATCGCGGCGACTCGGCTGGGCCTTTCACGTCGTCGCTGGAAATCATCGAAAGCGGCATCCTCCAGCAACACGGCATCACGCATGTCAGCGTTGCCGGCCATCCCGACGGACATCCGGTGGTTTCCGACGAGGTGATGCACCGCGCCCTGCTCACGAAAATCGAGGCCGCCGAACAGAGCGGGTTGACGGCCGACATCGTTACACAATTCGGCTTCGATGCCGGCGGCATCACCCGCTGGGTGATGAAAATGCGCGATCTCGGGGTTGAAGTGCCGGTCCGCATCGGCCTCGCCGGCCCGACCAATCTGACCACGCTTTTGCGATACGCTCAGCGCTGCGGGGTGAAGGCCTCGATCGGCGGCATCACCAAGCATGCGGGGCTGGTCAAGAACCTGTTCGGCGTCAGCGCACCCGACGCCATTGTGCGCAAGCTTGCAGAAGAGAACGCCAGCGGCGTGCTCGGCAACGTTGCGGCGCATTACTTCTCGTTCGGCGGCGTCGCGGCCACCTCGAAATGGGCAGCGCATGCGGCGCAGGGCCGGATCGTGCTGGAAGGCGACGGTTTCTCGGTCGAGCCGTAACCCGCCGCGTATCGCCAAACGAAAAAGCCCCCGCTCAGGCGGGGGCTTTTGCGTTTCGCCGCAGCGGCGCCGGTCAGTTGAGCTCGCGCCAGATGCCGAGCGATTCCTGCATCGGCCGGTCCGAGATCGAGAACAACACGCTCTGGTCGTCGGCCTTGTGGGAATATTGCTTCCAGGACGGGATCACGAACACATCGCGCGGCCCCCATTCGAATACGTCGCCGTCGATCGTGGTCTGGCCCTTGCCCTCCAGGCACGCGAAGATGGTGCCGTCGGTCGAGCGATAGGGCTGGCCCTTGAAGCCCTTCGGCAACAGCGACAGATGCGCGCCCATGGTCGGCGTCGACCAGCCGCCATTGAACGGGTTGGCGTAGCGGATGCGGAAGCCGTGATACGGGTTGATGTCGTCGGTCCTGGCCATGCGGTCGAGGATCGGACGCACCCGCTCATAGGCGTAATTAATGATCGGCGATTCCTTCTTGGTGTTGGTGCCGTCCGGCAGCACGCCCGAGCCGTAGCGCCACAGCGAGTCGTTGTCGGTGAACTTGGTGTTCTGCACCGCCGAGTCGAGATGCTCGGAAAACGCGGTCTCGAAGAAGTTGATGGTCGGCACGTCGAGCACGTCGAGCCAGATCATCGGCTTGCTTGACTCATTGCCGTGGTCGTGCGCGGTCCAGCTCGGCGTGAGGACGAAGTCGCCGTATTTCATGATGGTTTTTTCGCCATCGACCTGGGTATAGGCGCCCTCGCCGTCGAGGATCAGACGAATCGCGCCGGCGGTGTGACGGTGGGCGCCGGCGATCTCACCGGGCAGGATGAGCTGCAGGCCAGCATAGAGCGACGGGGTGACGCGCGACTGACCGCGTAGCGCCGGATTCTCCAGCACCAGCACGCGGCGCTCGGCCTCCTCGGCGGTGAGGAGCCCGCCGGCTTCCTCCACCATCGGCTTGACCTCGTTGAAATGCCAGATGGCCGGGGCGGCGATGGATTTCGGGCTCTTGGCCACGAGATCCTTCAGCACCTCCCAGAGCGGCGCCATGTCCCGCTGCGAAATCTTCTCGTAAAAGGCCGCGCGCTTGGGATCCTTGCTGCCCTCGTAAACCTTCGCCTTTTTGTCGCTGACCTGAACGGCGCTAGCGGTCGCCATACGTTCCTCCTTGCAGAATTTCTGGGGGATGATTGCCTTGACAATAGTCGCAAATCGGCCCCGATCCTAGAGGGTTCAGTGCTGCGGCATATCAGCCATTCGGGCATTTCACCGGCCGGATAATTGATCTTCATCGTGTCGCGATGAAGATTGACGGCGGCACACCGCCGGCGACCGGCCCGCCCTCAGGTATTGATCGAGCCGCCGTCGACCGCGATGGTCTGGCCGGTCACGAAATCGCTCTCGGCCGAGGACAGGAAAATCAGCGCGCCCAGAAGATCAGCGGGATACTGGTCGCGTTTGAAGGCGCGGCTGCCAACCACCCGCGCCTTCAGCGCCTCGTCATGGGTGCCGCTTTCGACCAGCGTCTCGCTCATCACCAGCCCCGGCGACAGCGTGTTGACGCAAATGCCATGCTCGCCGAGTTCGCGCGACAGAGTCCGCGTGAAGGTCGCGATCGCGCCCTTGGAGGCGGTGTAATGCAGCATGCCGGGCAGGCCCTTATAGACCGTGCCGGAGCCGATATTGACGATCTTGCCGTATTTTCGCGCGATCATGTGCGGCACGGCGTGTTTCACGGTCAGAAACGACCCACGCACATTGACCGCGAACACCTTGTCCCAGAGATCCACGTCGATGTCCTGCACCTTGGTATGGTGCAGCGGCGCGAATAGCGCGGCGTTGTTGACGAGAATATCGATCTTGCCGAAGCGCTCGATGGTCCGGTCTACCAGCGCCTTGACCTGATCCTCGGAGCTGACGTCGCAGGTCACGCTCATCGTGGCATTGGCGCCGTGTTTGGCGGCGATCTGGGATGCCGCTTCATCGCCGCCCGAAATGTCGGCGATCACCACGCCCGCCCCTTCCGCGGCCAGCGCCTCCGAATAATGCCGCCCGATCCCCTTGGCCCCGCCGGTGACGATCGCGGTCCGTCCCGCAAGCCTTGCCAGCTCCGTCCTTGCCATGTCCGTCCCAGCCTTTAGAAAGTCGGCCGAGTTATGACCCCGACAGGACAAAAGCGCAACATGACCCCTGAGACCGAAGACCGCCTCGCCATCCGTGAACTGATCGAGAACTGGGCCATCCTGCGCGACGCCAGGTTGTGGGACGAATTCCGCAAGGTCTGGCACGACGACGGCGTGATGCAGGCGACCTGGTTTCAGGGCACCTGCGACGAATTCATCAAGGTGAGCCAGGAGGGCTACGAGAAGGGGGTGCGCATTCTACATTTCCTCGGCGGCACAACCATCGAGATCAATGCCCATCGTGCGGTCGCCCAGACCAAGATGACGATTTCGCAACGCGGCCCGGTCGACGGTGTGGTCTGCGACGTGGTCTGCACTGGCCGCTTCTACGACTTTTTCGAAAAGCGCTTCAGCCAGTGGGGCCTTGTGCTGCGCCAGCCGATCTATGAGAAAGACCGCTGCGATCCGGTCGACCCGTCCGCCACGCTGAAGCTCGACCAATCCATCCTCGATCTCTATCCGGAAGGCTACCGCCATCTTGCCTATCTGCAGCACAAGATTGGCTACAAGGTGAAGCGCGACATGCCCGGCCTCGACGGCCCCGAGCTAGAAGCGCTCTATGCCCGCGGCAGGGGATGGCTCGAAGGCAAGGAAGCGCAATAAGGCGGCACAAAACGCGGCACGGTATCGGCCGCCTGACCGGTATCGCTACAATTGCAACTGGGGGAAAGTTGTTATGTCGTCCGTTCTGTTTTCGCCGATCACGCTGCGTGGACTGACGTTGCCGAACCGCATCGCTGTCTCGCCGATGTGCCAATACGCCTCCACTGACGGTTCGGCGACGGACTGGCATATCCAGCATCTCGGCAGCTTTTCGCTCGGCGCGGCCGGCCTCGTCATCACCGAGATGACCATGGTCAGCCGCGTCGGCCGCATTTCCCATAAATGCGCGGGTCTCTATTCCGACGAAAACGAAAAGGCACTGAAGCGCGTCATCGATTTCTGCAAGAGCGTCGGCGTCGCCAAGCAGGGCATCCAGATCGGCCATGCCGGGCGCAAGGGCTCGACCCAGCCGCCCGGACAGGGCGGCCAGCCGCTCAAGCCCGGGGAAGACGCTTGGGAAACGCTTGGACCGTCCCCGATCCCGTTCGGCGAGGGCTGGCCGCTCCCGCGCGAA
This sequence comes from Pseudorhodoplanes sp., assembly GCF_046289595.1. Taxonomy (GTDB): domain Bacteria; phylum Pseudomonadota; class Alphaproteobacteria; order Rhizobiales; family Xanthobacteraceae; genus Pseudorhodoplanes. The sequence goes on along the minus strand of NZ_JBKBVB010000009.1, from coordinate 17,946 downwards.
ATGACCACGGCCGACCTGAAACAGGTGCAGGATGAGTTCGTCAGCGCCGTGCAGCGCGCCGACCGCGTGGGCTACGACCTTGTCGAAATCCATGGCGGCCATGGCTATCTGCTGAACCAGTTCCTGTCGCCGCTCGCCAACCAGCGCAGCGACGACTATGGAGGCTCGGCGCAAAAGCGCATGCGCTATCCGCTGGAAGTGTTCGAAGCCTGCCGCGCGGTCTGGCCGAAGGACAAGCCGATGGGCATTCGCGTTTCGGCGGTGGACTGGGTCGAGGGCGGCACCACCATCGAGGATACGGTGGCTCTCGCCAAAGAGCTGAAAAGGCTCGGCTGCGACTATATCGATGTGTCAAGCGGCAATGTCGATCTGCGCCAGAAGGTGCCGTTCGCGCCGGGCTTCAACGTACCCTTCGCAGCCCAGGTCAAACGCGAGGCGGGCATTCCGACCATGGTGGTCGGCCTGATCACCAAGGCACACGAGGCAGAAGAGATTGTCGCCTCCGGCAAGGCCGACATGATCGCCATCGGCCGCGGCGCGATGTGGGATCCGCGCTGGGCCTGGCATGCAGCGGAAGAGCTGGGTGTCGAAACCGACTATCCGCCGCGCGCGCGCGCGGCGCATCCATCGCTTCGGCCGCAGGTGTTTCCGAACCGCGCCAAATCCGCCTGAGGTTTATCGGGGGCAGGCGAAAGACGCACCCCCGATGGTCCTTTCGATGCGAGCGGGCCGCTCAGCCCTGATGATGCTTGTGGCGGACGATGAATTTCTCGAACGCCTCGAGCTGCTGCTTCACCACGCCGCGGGTCGCCTCGTCCTTCAGTTCGCCGGTCTTGTCGTCGAACTTGTTCTGCGCCTGCGCCACCAGCACTTCGGGCGTGTTGAACACGAAGGCGTTCAGATAAACCATCGCCTGGCGCAGATGATATTGCATGCGCGCGCCGCCCAGAATGCCCATCGAGCAGGATTGCAGACAGACCGGCTTGTTGACGAAGGGCTGCTCCTTCATGCGCGAGACCCAGTCGAGCGCATTCTTCAGCCCGCCCGGAATTGTCCAATTATATTCCGGTGAAACGATGATGACGCCATCGGCCCCGCGGATCGCGGACGCGAGCGCCTCGGCCTCTGCCGGGAAGCCTTGAGCCTGCAGGTCGCTGTTGTAGAGCGGCATTTCGATAGGCGGCGAAGCCGTGATCGTCATGCCGGACGGCGCGAGCGCGGGCAGTGCATTGGCCAGCATGCGGTTGAACGATGCCTTGCGCAGGCTGCCGCAGATCGTAATCACATTCGACATTCTCGATACCTCATAGGCGTTCAATCATCGGTCCAGGGAATATCGGACCCAAAGTCCCGGCTCGCGGGTAGATAGCGATGCTGCCCGGAAATGTCACCCGCCCCAAAAGACCGAAGGACCGGCACCGTTGCCGGCCCTTCGCAAACGGAAACGGATCGAAGGTCAGCGCTGCTCGATACCGGCCTTCTTCATCAGGTCGCTCCATTTGGCGATTTCGGAAGCGACATGCTTGGTCAATTCCTCGTTGCTCGAGGTCTTGACCACGATGCCGGTCTTGGCGATCGCCGCCTTCACCTCGTCCTTGGCAAGCACGTCCTGCACCGCCTTGGTGAACTTGTCGACCACCGGCTTCGGGGTGCCTGCCGGCATCGCAAAACCATACCAGCTGGTCACGTCGTAGCCCGGCACGCCAGCTTCGGCGAGCGTCGGTATATTGGGATAGGCCGGATTGCGTTCGGAGGACGTCACCGCCAGCGCCTTGACATTCCCGGAATCGATCTGGCCGCGCACCGCCGGCAGCAATTCGAAGGTGAGCTGCATATCGCCCTGCATCATCGAGGTGAGGACATCCGGCGTGGTCTTGAACGGCACATGCCGGATGTCGGCCCCGGACAGCACGCGAAACAATTCTCCGGCGAAGTGCTGCGTGGTGCCGACGCCGCCGGCGGCGCCGAAATTATATTTGCCAGGATCGGCCTTGGCCTTGGCGAGGACGTCCTTGACATCCTTCACATCGAATTTCGGAGAGGCGACCAGAAGCAGCGGCACGGTACCGATCTGCGTGGTCATCTGGAAATCCTTGACCGGATCGTAGGGCAGCTTCTTGTACAGCGCGCCCGCGACCGCGTGCGCATTGCTGAGCACAAGCACCGTGTAGCCGTCCTTCTCGGATTTCGCGACCGTGTCGGCGCCGAGCGTCGATCCTGCGCCGGGCTTGTTCTCGACCACGAAGCTCTGGCCCAGTTTCTCCTGCAATTGCTGCGCGATGATGCGGCTGACAATGTCGGTGCCGCCGCCGGCGCCATAGGGCACGAGGAATTTAACGGTCCGCGCCGGCCATTCCTGCGCTGCCGCAGGTCCGGTCGCCGCGACCGCGACCCCGACGGCAGCCGCCGCAAGCCAGTTTCCAAGTTTCATCCTGCTTCCTCCCTGTTGGTCGAAATCGGGCCCGGGTTGACGAGACCGGAGGCCCGTTCTTGTCCGCTTGCTTGCGCGCGCGTTCGAAGACTGGTACAAATAAGTTCACGTATATGAACTAATTCAGAAAATGAAACCGAAGTCGATAGCGGCTGTCAAGTCGGCCAATCGCGCACTCGACATTCTCGAATATGTGGCGGATGCGACAGAGCCGCCCACCTTCTCGCAATTGCTGACGACGCTCGGTTTTCCCCGCAGCAGCCTGTTTCATTTGCTCACCAATCTGCTTGCGCGCGGCTATCTGGAACAGGAGGGCGCAGGCGGGCGCTACCGCCTCGGTCCAAGGCTCGGGCAGCTGGCCGCGCAGATGCAGGGACCGACGCTCGCCTCGCTCGTCTTGCCGCATCTGCGCACGTTGAGCGACGCGCTGAACGAGACCTCCGGCTTCAACGTGCGGATCGGCGACACCGTCGAAGCGGTTGCAACAGTCATCGGCCGGCAGGCGCTCACCTTCACCATGAAGGTCAGCGAACGCGCGCCGCTTTATGCGGTCTCGTCCGGGAAAGTCGTGCTGGCGCGGATGAGCCCCGCGGAGCTCGACGCCTATTTCGACCGGGTCAGCCTGCAACCGATCACGGCTCGGACGCTGCAGTCGAAAAGCGCGTTGCGGCGCGAGATCGCCGCGGCGCGACGCGAGGGTTTTGCCTGTTCGCACGAGGAATTCACGCCGGGCATCACCGGCATCGCCACCGCTGTGGAGAAGGACGGGCAGCTGCTCGGCATGGTGAACCTTGCTGTGCCGACTGCGCGCTTCACCGAAAGCCAGACCGCCCTGTTCCGGCGCGAATTGCGCTCGGCGGCAGCCGCGCTCGGCCAGGCGCTCCGGCTTGAGACCGTACAGAGCTATGCGCCGCATGCATCTACGTCAGGCGGAATCGGCGAACATGTGCGGGACGCCGCCACGGCGAAATAAGGCGCCGCCGGCCTATCCCGGCAGCCCCTCGTCGACGCCGACCGAACGCGCGGTGGCGCGCAACGCCTCGCAGGTTTCGTCCGTCAGCGGAATGCCATTGGCGAGACGCTCGGCCCTGCGCTGTGCTTCCGGCTCGCCCGGGAGCAGCACCGGCTCGGCGGCATCGATCGGCTTTGCGCTTTTCACATAGGCGATGAAGCGCGACAATTCGGCCGGGAACATCTGATCCGGATCGAGCCGTTCGGGATCGACATAGAACGAGAACATGCCCTGCGACCAGCGTGTTTCGGAGTTGGAGGCCCCGTTGCCGGTGAGCGCACCGCCGAGCAATTCGCACATCAGCGCAAGGCCCGACCCCTTGTGATCGCCGAAGGCGCGCAACGCGCCCCTGCCCTTCTTGTGGTCGCGTACGCCCGATTCCGGGTCGTAGTCGCCGTAAAGCTCGCGCGGATCGTGGCTCGGCTTGCCCTCCCCCGAAACCAGCGCATCGGCGGGCAGTGTCTTGCCGCCCTGGCTTGCGACCAGCACCTTGCCTTCCGCGACCAGCGAAGTGGCGAAATCGAGAATGACCGGCAAGCCGCCCGGCCGCGGCACACCGATACAGACCGGCGCCGTCGAGAAGCGCCGGTCGATGCCGCCAAACGGGGCGACCAGCACCGAGCCCGCGACATTGACGAAATGCACCGACACGAGGCCGTGCTCGGCTGCCATCTCCGCCCATTCGCCGACGCGCCCGACATGGCCCGAATGGCGCACGCCAATCGCCGAGAGACCATGCGCGCGGCATTTCTCGATGCCGAGCGCGACCGCCTGCGGCGCGATGGTCTGGCCGAAGCCAAATTGCCCGTCCAGTATCGCGATCACCGGCGTATCGACCACGCGTTGCGCGATCTGGTCGGCAACGAGGAGCCCGTCGCGCTTCCAGGCGACGTAACGCGGCACGCGCGCCACGCCATGGCTGTCATGGCCGGTGAGATTGGCATTCACGAGGCTGCGGCCGATGCGTTCGGCCTCCGCGCGCGATGAGTCGAGCCTGGAGAAAATATCGGCGACGAAACCGACGAGCTTTTCGGCATTGACGAGAGGCATCTCCTACGATCCCTCGCCCGCGGCGATCGCGGGCGCGACCACATCTTTCCAGCTGAAGACGCCCTGCTTCAGGCGATTGTCGCGGCGCAGATAATCCGCAGTCGCCTCAATGCCGAATACGCCGCTGCCGAATTCGTCCTTGAGGTCGCGCAGAATGCCCTCGACCGCACGCGCATCGAGCGTATGCGAGGGCTCCCATTTCAGCCAGATCGTTGCGGCACGGCGCGGCTCCTTGCGGATGACGGCAGAGGCCTCGTCGATCGCCTTTGCCAGCACCCCAGGAAGCTTCGGATGCGCGTTCAATGTGGCGCGCGTCGATGCCATGACCAGGAAAGACGCCTTGCCGCCGATCATGTCTGCCGATGTCGTGACCGCCCGGATTTTGGGATCGCGCAAAGCGATCTGGGTGAAGGGCGGCGAGGAAAAATAGGCCGCGACACCCTTGCCACCGGTCAGCGCCTCGACCGACTCCTGATGCGGCATCTCGACGAGCTGCCGCAGCAACCGGTCGCGTCCGCCGAACCAGGGATTGGTCTGCATGCGCAGATACGCGACCTGCGGCGCAGTCAGCATCGGGACGGCGATCTTATCGGCCGGCTTGATATCGCTGAGCACGCGGATGTCGGGCCGTGCGGTCAGCAGCACGAGCGGCAATGTTGTGAGCCCGGATACCGCCAGCAATTCCTGCGGCGTCCGCCACGCGGCATCTCGCGCCAGCAAAAAGGCCGGCAGCCCATAGGGGCCGGCAGCGATCTCGCCCTTGCTCAGAGCCTGACGCATCGGCGCTGCGGATTGAAACCGCCGCAGCACCACACGGCCCGATAGACCCTGCGTAATGGCGTGCTTGTCGAAAAGCTTCAACTCCTGCGCCACAAAGAGCGGCAGAAAGCCGATGCCGTGGCCAACGCCGATCGCGATGTTGGCCGGCTTTTGCACACGCTCGCCTCTGACGCGCTCGTCCTTGCCACCGGTCTGCGCGGCGCAGGGCGCCGCCAAGACGAGGGCAACGAAAAGCGTCGCGAGCGCGCGCAGGACCATTTATGCCTGCTTCTCGTCCTCGATCGGATTCACGAGAATGCCGACGCCCTCGATGTCGATCTCGCAGACGTCGCCGTGCTTCATCCACAGCGGCGGCTTGCGCGCATGGCCGACGCCGGACGGCGTACCGGTGACAATCACATCGCCCGGCATCAGGGTCATGCCCTGGCTGATATCGACCAGCGTCTCGGCAACCGGGAACAGCATGTTCGCGGTGTTGTCGGATTGCAGCACCTGCCCGTTTAGCCGCGTCTGGATTTTCAGGCCGACGGCGCCGGGCGGCAATTCGTCGGCGGTCACCATCCAGGGGCCAAAGCCGCCGGTCATGTCAAAATTCTTGCCCATGTCCCATTGCGCGGTGCGGCGCTGGAATTGCCGGATCGAGCCGTCATTGAAGCAAGAATAGCCGGCGATACAGGAATAGGCGTTGTCCAGCGTCAAATGCTTCGCCTGCTTGCCGATCACGATCAGGAGTTCGCATTCATAGTCGAGCGTCTCGGAGACCAGCGGCCGGATGATCGGCATCTTGTGCGGCACGAGCGACGTGGTGCAGCGCATGAAGATTGACGGCGCGGTCGGCTTCTGGTGGCCGCCTTCCTTGGCATGCTCCAGATAGTTGAGCCCGAGGCAGACGATCTTGCCGGGATTGGCGACGGGCAGCGTGTACTTGATCCCGTCGAGCGGGACGCGCGCCGCGGCCGGGGCTTTTTTCGCCGCATCCGCGAGCGCGGACAGATCGCCGCCGGTCCGCGCCAGCACCGCGCCGAGATCGGCCGGGATCGTGGGATCGACCGCCTGCAGGTCGATCACCTGGTCGCCTTCCACGACGCCGAGGTGCAATTGTCTGTCGCGTTCGAAACCGACGATCTTCATTTGACGGAAATCCCGATTGGCTGGAATGACGGACGGCAGGGTCCGGGCCGGTTGTTTAGCCGCTCGGAAGGCGATCGCCAAGACCGGCCACGGTCATTCCAAGGGCATCCGCCAAGCGAAGCGAAAGCGGATAAACCTCGAATGCCTACGTTCGGGCTTACCTATGAATTCCGGGTCCGCCTGACTTTGGCAGGCGCCCCTGGAATGACTGGGTCAGGCCAATTCGAGCGCGCAAACCGCGAAATTGCCCTTCGCGTCGGTCCAGCGGTCGAGCAGCTTCCAGCCTGCCCCGCGCGCCAGTGCGGCAAAGGATTCCGGGCTGTATTTGTAGCTGTTCTCGGTATGGATGGTCTCGCCCGCGCGGAACTCGAAGGCCGAACCGGCCACCGTCACCTTCTGGCGCGCACGGCTTGCCAGATGCATCTCGATCCGGTTGCGCTCGCGGTTGTAGAAGGCATGGTGTTCGAAGCCGTCGAGCTTGAAATTCCCGCCAAGCTCGCGGTTGATCCGGCGCAGCAGGTTGAGGTTGAAGCGCGCGGTGACGCCAGCGGCATCGTTATAGGCCGCATTCAGCACCTTCTCGTCCTTGACGAGATCGACGCCGACGATCATCACCGCGCCCTTGCCGAGAATGGTGCCGGCATGGCGCAGGAAGGCCGCGGCCTCGTGCGGTTCGAAATTGCCGATGGTCGACCCCGGAAAGAAGCCGATCTTGGGCAGGTCCGCGACGGCCTCCGGCAGCGCAAACGGCTCCATGAAGTCGGCCACCACAGGCAGGATTACGAGATTGGGATAATGCTTGCGGAGCGCCGCGGCTTCGGCATTGAGAAACTCGCCCGCTATGTCCACGGGGACATAGGCTTTCAGCTTGCGTGCGGCATCGAGCAGGAAGCGCACCTTGATGCAGGCGCCGCTGCCGAACTCGACCAGGGCCGCACCAGTCGGGAAATGCTGCACGATCGCGCCGGCCTGCATGCGCAGGATTTCGTGCTCGCTGCGCGTCGGGTAATATTCCGCCGTGCGCGTGATGTCCTCAAACAGCCGCGAGCCATCGCTGTCATAGAAATATTTCGGCGCGATGCGTTTCGGCGTTGCCGACAGTCCGGCGACCACATCATGCGCGAAACTTTCCTTTTCGGCACCGCGCGTCGTGAGCGGTGCCGCCACCAGTCCGGATTTTCGGTTCATTACAGATACTCCGCGAGCCTGAGCCCTGTGAATTGCCAGCGTGCCGGCGGATGGAAGAAGTTGCGGTAGGTCAGCCGCGCATGTCCTTCGGGTGTTGCGAGCGATGAGCCGCGCAACACCATCTGGTTGATCATGAACTTGCCGTTGTATTCGCCGATCGCCCCCTCCGGCGCGCGGTAGCCCGGATAGGGCAGATAGGCGCTGCGGGTCCATTGCCACACGATGCCGAAAGCGTCGTCGATGAGATTGTGGCGCGCCGCAACTTCCCATTCCGCTTCGGTCGGCAGGTCCTTGCCGGCCCAGCGCGCAAAGGCATCGGCCTCATAATAGCTCACATGCATCACAGGCGCGGCCGGATCGGCCGGACGCAAGCCACCGAGAGTCATGACATGCCAGTGGCCGTCGCGTTGCCGCCAATGGCCCGGCGCCTGCCAGTCCTCGGCTTCGCGCCTGGCCCATCCGTCGGAGAGCCACAGCGACGCTTTCTCATAACCGCCGTCGGCGATGAACTCGATCCATTGTGCGTTGGTGACAAGGCCGCGCGCGATCCGCACCGGCTGCGTCAGCACGCGGTGCTGCGGCGCCTCGTTGTCGAAATGAAAGCCATCGCCCTCATGCCCGATCTGGTGGATACCGGTCGGGATCTCGGCAAAGGTCTCGCCGGTCTGCGCGGCCGGCATTGTCCAGCCTTTGTCATAGACCGGATGGGTCGGGTTCTGGGCGAAGGCATGCAGGATGTCGGTGAGCATCAATTCCTGATGCTGCTGTTCGTGATGCAGTCCGATCTCGAGAATCGGAAAAATGCTGCGCGCCTGCTGTTCGTCAGCCTGTTCGATCAGACGTACCACAGCCGCATCGACATGGGTGCGATAGGCGGTCACGTCGTGCGCATCCGGGCGCGTGATTAGCCCGCGCTGGGGACGGGCGTGACGCGGCCCTGCGGCCACATAATAGGAATTGAACAGGAACGGAAAGCGCTCGTCGAAAATGCGGTAATCCGGCAGATGCGGCACCAGGAGAAAAGTCTCGAAGAACCAGGTGACATGCGCACGGTGCCACTTGGTGGGACTCGCGTCCGCCATCGACTGGACGATCTGGTCCTCGGGCGAGAGCCGCGCCGCGCGGGCCTCGGTCTCGGCGCGCACGGATCGAAACGCGGCGAGCCAATCTCGCGGGCGAGCCTGAGAATCGAGAGGGGCATCCGAACTGCGCAGGACCGTGGATCGCATCGATATTCCCCCAGCGAAGGCGTCAGACGCCTTAGATGGTGCTTTCCCAGACTGGCTCAATGAACGGTGTGAAAATTAGTTCCTCCCTAGCCCCCTGCTATGCACTCAGCGGGATGCTGAAAAACACTGTGTTATCAACCGGCGATGTGCAGCAAGCCGCCGGTGTGGCGTGCACGCTTGATCCATGACACCTCTTGCCGCAGGGTGCAGCGATGTCATCCCCCGAATCCAAGCCATTGACGCTGCCCAAAATCGTACCGTCCGACCGGCTTGGCACGGTGATGCCGGCGCCGCCTGCGGCTCTCGAAGGGGCCGATCTGACCAATGTCATCGTGCTGGCGCATCGCCGCTCGACCGGCGAGATCGAAGCACCCGAAGTCAGGGTCAAGAACAGCGAGCGCCCGGCCCCGTTCATGCCCTGGCGCGACCGTGCGCCATGGACGGCGCTGGCGGCGGCCGCGTTGCTGCTTCATCTCGCTGTGCTGCTTGCTTTTCTGCGCGATCCCGCGCCGCTCGCAAGCCTGGCGCTGGATTCGATCTCCGTCGACATCGTGCTGGGCGGCGAGACCGAGGCAGGGATCGCGCAGCTGCCGAGTCCGGCCGAGTCGGCGCCATCAGCACCGGCCGAAACCAAGCCCGAAGAGCAGACACCGACCGAACAGCCGGTCGAGGCGACCGAGCAGACCAAACCCGATCTCAGACCGCGTATCGAGACGGAAACAAGCGAGGTCAAGCCCGAACCGACCAAGCCCGAAGAAGCCAAGTCCGAGGAACCAAAGCGCGAAGAACAAAAGCCGGAGGAAAAGCCACGGCTTGCGGCGACCGCCGAGCCGGAGCCCGCGACCGTGGCCGCCGAGCCTGAACCGACGCCGACACCCGCCGAACGGGAAACGGTTCCGACCGCCGCAGCGATGGCCGAGGTTGAGAGCGCGCCTGCGCCGAAAACACCGGAGCCAGAACCGGCAAAGCCGGTCGAGGAGCCCGTCGCAACAAAGCCGCCGCCAGTGAACGAGCCCGCGGAGAAGCCGCGGCCGCAATCGAAGCCCTCGCCGCCGAGCGTTGCCGCCTCGCGCAGCGGGGTCGGCATCGGTTCCTCGCGCGACATTCGCAACTGGGCGGCGCGCGTTTCCGCCCAGCTCGCGCGCAACAAGCGCTATCCGGGCGACGCGCTCGCGCGCGGCATCGGCGGCACTGCGAGCGTGTCTTTCTCGCTGGATGCGGAGGGCCGCGTGTTGTCGGTGCGGCTGGCGCGCTCATCCGGCAATGCCAGCCTCGACCGCGAGAGCCAGGACCTGGTGCGCCGGTCATCGCCGTTCCCGCCGCCGCCGCAGGGCCGGGCGTCGATCACAGTGCCGGTGAATTTCAATGTGCTGACGGGGCGGTAGCGGCTAGCTCAGCGCCGCGACCGCCTTTTTCAGCCCCTCGCCAGATTCGTCGGCCATCGCCGCCTTGGGCAAGGAGGAAAGAGCGGGCGCAACATTCCCGCGCGCGCGGAGAGTCGGGGGCAGCGCCACCCACGGCTCGTATTTCTTGCGGC
>NZ_JBKBVB010000009.1:0-7578 GCF_046289595.1 Pseudorhodoplanes sp. | reverse complement strand
CCCCCCCCCCCCCCCCCCCCTCTCCCCCCCCCCCCCCCCCCCTCCCCCCCCCCCCCCCCTCTCACCCACTCCCCCAAGCTCGTTCGCCGCATTCCCGCGCGCGCGGAGCGTCGGGATCAGCGCCATCAGCGTCTCGTATTTCTGGCGGCCGCGTTCGTGGGTGTCGCCATAACCCTTGACCAGCCCGATCAGATGCGCGGCCTCGACCGCGAGCGGATAATCCTCGTGCGCGATCTCGACCACCTTGGCGAGCCATTCGCTCTGCCGCTTCTCCTCGTCCGTCCAGCGCAGCGAGCGCGGCCGCAGCGGCTTCATGCTCGCGACCAGGTAAAGCAGCAGAAAGCCACGCACCGACGAGGTCTTCACCTTGCGGCCCTTCCTGGTGAAGGCGTCGACAATGCCGCGCACCCAACCCGTATTCAGGATAAAGCGCCCGAGCGAGGCCGGCAGCGTCTCCGCGATCTCCTGGGTGCGCGGATGCATATATTCGACGATTTCGAGCAGCTGGCCGTCCTTGACGGCGACTTCCTTGCGAACCCGCTCGAACCGCGACGCCCGGATTTTCAGTTCGGCGACGCGGACCGTATCCTCATACGCCATGGCCAGCGCCAGATTGCGCGCAACCTCGGTGAGAAGCTCGTCAGGCTTGCCGGGCCGCGCCTTCTCGATGGCGATCACCGGCTCCAGCCGTTTCAGGTAGAGCCTGGCATAGTCCTCGTTCTGGTAATCGGCGAGCCGCACCACGCCCGCGCTGACAATCGGGCGCGACACGATGGACAGCGCGTCGTCGATCGGCGCGACCAGCTTCTGTACCGCGCCGTCGCGCGCTTGCGGATCGAACGGCAATTGCGCCGGCGGCATCGGGGCATTGCCCGACGCCGCGGCCTCGAAGCCGGCATTGAAGGCCCGCACGCTCGGCTCGACGCCGACGCCGCCGCGCCGGATCGTGGCTTCGAACGCCATGCGCTGGAACGGCAAAGCGCCTGAGCCCGCGAGCGCCCCGAACAGCACCGCACTGATGAGACTGCCGGTCGCATCGGCGATGCTCGCCATGTCGAAGGCATGCAGGCGGCGTGAGGCCTCCTCGATCGATTTCAGGATGGCGCCGGCATCGACGCGGCCGTCGGCAAGCGCAGTCCGCTCCTGCATCGTATAGACGCGATGCGTGGAGGCGATCAGCGTGGTGCGGTCCGGCGTGACGAAGCCGCGGGTGATGGCGCGGCCCGCTTCCATCAATTCGGAGGCCAGCACGATATCGACATCGCCCGGCACCGGCATCAGCGCCAGCACCGGCTTCTTGTCGCGCGCGGCGGCCTTTGGGAACAGTTCGACATAATAAATGGTGGCGCCGGTGCGCTGGGCGACGCCCGGCACCGAGGTCATCTGTGCGATGTAGCCGCCATGCTCGGCAAGATCGATGATCCAGTCGGCGAGCACGCCGCCGCCCTCCCCGCCCATGGCAAGGACGGCGATGGTGATCGGCCGCACGCGCGCGGCGCCGCGGGTGTCGACCAGCGGGGTGTTCATGCCGTCACCATTTTCTTTTCCAGCCTGCGCTGAAAGAAACCGATCACCGCATCGCGGATGCGCTGGCGGAAGCGGTCCCACGATGTCGGATTGTCGATGATGGAGGCCTGGTAGAAGGATGGACACAGCACTGCCGCATGCGCGACCTCGCCGCAATTGCCGCAACCGACGCAGGTGTCGATGATCCTGGTGATCGGATCGCGCCGCAGCGGATCGGGATTGGGCGCAATGGTCAGCGACGGGCAGCCGGACAGCCGGATGCAGGAATGGTCGCCGGTGCAGGTGTCGGCGTCGACGCCGAAGCGGTCCCGCACCACCCGGTCGCCACGCTTGACGGCTTCGCGCATGAGCGGCTTCACGCGGCGCTGCTTGTTCAGCATGCATTCGGACGAGGCGATGATGACCTTCGGACCCTTGGTATCGGTGGTCAGGGCCTCGCGCAGGGTGTCGCGCATCTTGGCGACGTCATAGGTGCGGGTGATATGGCGCACCCATTCGACGCCAACGCCGCGCACCGCCTTCTCGATCGGGTGCTGGGTCGAGCGCGTTTCCACGTTACCGGCCGACGACAGGATGTCCTGTCCGCCGGTCGCGGCCGCATAGCCGTTGTCGACGATCAGCATCACGCCGTCGGTCTTGTTGAAGACCTGATGGCCGACGCTCGACACCAGCCCATTGTGCCAGAAGCCGCCATCGCCGACGACCGCAACCGGGCGCTTCCCGCCCTGTCCGGACAACGGCGACGCACCAGCGCCGCCCAAGCCATAGCCCATCGTGGCCTGGCCGAGATTGAAGGGTTGCAGCGCCGCGAAGGTATGGCAGCCGATGTCGGCGCTGACATGCAGCGGCCCGACTTCCTTCTGCACCAGCTTCATCGCAGAAAAGATCGGCCGCTCCGGGCAGCCGGTGCAGAACGACGGCGGCCGCCCCTGCACGTTCTGGCCGAGCGTTTCCAGCGCCGCCGGGAGGCTTTTGTTGGTCTGCTTCGGCTCCTCCGGCGCCAGCAGATCGGGGCAATAGAGCGTGGCGAATTTCTGCAGGCCGGCTTTCAGAACGCCGCCGGTATATTCGCCGGCCATCGGCAGCACGCTCTTGCCCTCGACCTTGGTCTGCAGATCGGCCTTACGCAAAATTGTGTTGACCGCCTGCTCGATGAAGTTCGGCTGGCCTTCCTCGATCAGGAGGATCGCCTTCTTGCCGGCGCAGAACCGTTCGAACTCGGCATCGACCAGCGGATAGGTCGCGTTCAGGACATAAATGGGGATCCGGCTGTTGCCGTAAATGTCGGCCAGGCCGAGAATCTCCATGGCGCGCAGCGTGTTGTTGTACATGCCGCCCTGCATGACGATGCCGACGTCGGAGACTTCGCCATCGAAGAATTCGTTGATCTTGTTGTCGACGATGAACTGCACCGCGGCCGGCCAGCGCCGCTCGATCTTCTCCTTCTCGTGCTCGTAGGTGAAGGGCGGCAGCGCGTAGCGGCTCACATCGCGCACCGGATTGTTGAGTGCGTCCATGCGGGTATAGTCCGGCCGCACATTGTCCTTGGCGATGAACGAACCATAGACATGGCAGGCGCGGATGCGCAGCTGCAGCATCACGGCGGTGTTACTGATCTCGGAGAGCTGGAAGCCCTTCTCCACCATGTCGACGATAGTCTGCACGTTCGGCCGCGGATCGAGCAGCCACATCTGCGACTTCATTGCGAAGGCGTGGCTGCGCTCCTGCATGATCGAGGAGCCCTCGCCGTAATCCTCGCCGACAATGATGAGGGCACCGCCCTTCACCCCGCCGGAGGACAGATTGGCGAGCGCATCGGAGGCAACATTGGTGCCGACCGGCGCCTTGAAGGTGCATGCGCCCCGCAGCGGATAGCTGACCGAGGTCGCGAGCGCGGCGGCCGCCGCGGCCTCGTTGGCGGAGGACTCAAACCTGACACCCAATTCCCTGAGCATCGGTTCGGCGTCGTTGAGCACATCGATCAGGTGTGAAATCGGCGCGCCTTGATAACCGGACACATAGGAGACACCGGATTGCAGCAGCGCCTTGGTGACACACAGGATCGCCTCGCCACGAAATTCCTGCCCTGCCCCGAGCTTGAGCTGCTCGACTTCCTTCTTGAACGATCGCTCGGCCATAACCCGATGCCTTTTTCCCTTGCGCAAAATCCTGCACGCAATTCCCGCGCGAAGTGCCGTGCACAAGTCCCGTGCGCAAGTGCCGCGGTTGGTTGTTGCAGTGCCGCGCGCGCTCCGAATTGACTCCGGATACGCACCCGGCAATTATATTCAAAAGAATATAATGTGGAATGCGACCCAGCGGGAGTTAAATTATGGGCATCAGGACAGTCTTTGCGGTCACCGGATTGGCACTCGCCACCGCCATGCCGCAGGCCTCCGCGCAGGAAGTGACGCTGCGTGCGGTCACCTCCTTCGCCGAGGGCACTCAGTTTTCGCGCCCCTTCGAGCGCTTCATCGAGAAGGTCAACAAGGACGGCAAGGGCATCATCCAGATCAATTTCATCGGCGGCCCGCGCGCCATGCCGCCCTTCGAGGTCGGCAATGCGGTGCGCTCCGGCGTGGTCGACATCGCCAATGTGACCGGCGCCTTCTACACCAACCTGATGCCCGAAGCCGACGCGATGAAGCTGATCACCAAGCCGATGTCGGAGCAGCGCAAGAACGGCACCTGGGAGTACCTGAACCAGCTGCACAACCAAAAGATGAACGCCTACTATCTCGCGCGGCAATTCCACAACGTGCCGTTCCACATCTACCTGAACAAGAAGATCGACAAGATGGACTTCACCGGGCTCAAGATCCGCGTGACCCCAGTCTATCGGGACATCGTTCAGGCGCTCGGCGGCACCCCGATCACCACGCCTCCCGGCGAAGTCTATACTGCACTCGAACGCGGGGTGGTGGACGGTTATGGCTGGCCGGTCTCGGGCATTTTCGATCTGGGCTGGGACAAGGCGACCAAGTTCCGGCTCGAACCGTCGTTTTACGGCGCCGAGGTCAACGTGCTGGTCAATCTCGACAAGTGGAAGAGCCTGACCGACGCGCAACGCAAGGTGCTTACCGACGCCGCCGCCTGGCTTGAGGCCGCCGACGAGGAGAACGTCGCGATCAACAAGGCTGAGGTCGAGCGTCAGACCAAGGCAGGCATCCAGGCGATCGATTTCGGCCCGGCCGTGTCGGAGGAATTCCGCAAGAAGGCCAACGATGTCGGCTGGCAGTCGGTGATCGCCAAGTCCCCGGAAACCGGCAAAAAGCTGCGCGAGCTTGCGGGAAATTAGCAGCCGCGAACGGCACCATGATCCGCTCGTTCCCGCGAAAGCGGGGACCGAGGCGCAGAAGGAACTGGATTCCCGCTTTCGCGGGAATGAGCGGAGAATGGGACGCCGTCGAGTTTTCGCATGACCCGCCTCTCCGCCTTCTATGGGAAGCTGCTCGACGCACTTGCGGCAATCGCCGCGCTGATCCTGTTCGCCATGGTGATCGTCGTCACCGGCGACATCGTTCTGCGCAATTCAGTGAGCAAGGGCTTCGTCTGGGCCAACGAGGTCTCCGAGTACGCGCTCTACCTGATCACGGTGCTGACCGCACCCTGGCTTCTCCGCCGCGGACAGCATGTGCGGCTGGATCTGATCCTGTCCGCGGTGCCGAAGCGAGCCGCCATTCTTCTTGAGGGAATTGGCGACATCATCGGCTTCATCGTCTGCCTGGTGATGATCCGCTACGCCACCATGATGACCCTCGACGCCTTCCGGATCGGCTCGATCACCATCAAGAACCTGGTCTTCCCGGAATGGTGGCTTCTGGCGCCCTTGCCGGTGTGCTTCGTTCTGCTCGCAATCGAGTTCGTGTTCCGCTTCCACCGGCTGCTGCTGGACAGGCGAAAGCGCGAGGAGGCGACGTCGGTCGCGTAAGCCGCATGCCCTGGATCGAGGCGAGTTTCATCCTGTTCGGCGGCCTGATGCTGCTGATGGCGTTCGGCCTGCCGGTGGCCTTCGCCTTCCTTGCGGTCAATCTGATCGGCGCCACGATTTTCCTCGGCGGCGAGATGGGGCTCGTCCAGTTCAACCGGAACGCGGTGCAGTCCGTCACCGCCTTCGCGCTGACACCGATCCCGTTCTTCGTCCTCATGGGCGAAGTGCTGTTTCACTCCGGCGTCGCGATGAAAGCGATCGACGCCTTTGCGGTGCTCATCCGGCGCGTGCCGGGCCGCCTCGCCGTCATCGCCATCGTTGCGGGCACGGTGTTCTCGGCGATTTCCGGCTCGACGATCGCCACCACCGCCCTCCTCGGCTCGCTGATGCTGCCGACCATGCTGGCGCGCGGCTATCACCTGAAAATGGCGATGGGTCCGATCATGGGCATCGGCGGCGTCGATATGCTGATTCCGCCCTCCGCGCTCACCGTACTGCTCGGCAGCCTGGCCGGCATTTCGATCTCGGGCCTGCTCATCGCCGGCATCGTGCCGGGCCTGATACTGAGCGCACTGTTCGTCAGCTATATCGTGCTGCGCGCCGCCATCAATCCGGAGCTTGCCCCGTCGGAGGACTTGGAGGCCGCGCCTGGCTTCTGGGATCGCTGGCGGCCGTTCCTTCTCTATGTACTGCCACTACTCTCGATCTTCGGGCTGGTCGTCGGCGCCATGGCGGCGGGCTGGGCGACCCCGACCGAGGCGGCAGCGCTCGGCGCCACCGGCACCATCGTCGCCGCGATCTGCTATCGCGGACTGACGCTGAAAAACCTGATGCAGTCCCTGCTCGGGACCGTCGCGATTTCCGGCATCATCCTGTTCATCATTGTCGGCGCCACCACCTTCTCCCAGGTGCTGAGCTTCTCCGGCGTCGTCAACGGCATCATCGGCCTCATCACCGGACAGGGCCTCGCGCCAATGACCGTGCTGGCCGGGATGATCCTGATCCTGCTTCTGCTCGGCTGCTTCGTCGATCAGGTGTCGATGATGCTGATCACCCTGCCCTTCTTCATGCCGCTGGTGAACAGTCTCGGTTTCGATCCGATCTGGTTCGGCATCATCTTCCTGATCTGCATGCAGCTCGGCCTTTTGACCCCGCCGTTCGGGCTTCTGCTTTACACCATGAAGGGCGTCGCGCCGCCGAACGTCACCATGACCCAGATCTACGGCGCCGCCCTGCCCTATGTGCTGTTCGGCGTTCTGGTGCTGTTCCTCATCATTCTGTTCCCGCCGATCGCCACTTTCCTGCCGCGGATGCTCGGCTCATGACCACGCGCGCGGTAAAGAACGGCAATCTGCATCTCGACGACATGCTGCCGTATCTGATGAACCGGCTGGTGGCGCGGATGAACCAGAACCTTGCCGACAGCTTGCGCAAACACGGATTCACGTTCCAGGATTGGCGGGTGCTCGCGGTGCTGGCCGCCCATGACGGCGTCAACCTCACCGAACTGGCCGAAGCGACCGTGATCCCGCAGCCGAGCGTCAGCCGGCTCGCCGCAAATCTCGCCAAGCGCGGCTATGTCACGCGCGAGAACGGTAAGACGGATTCCCGTAACGTGCATCTGTTCATCACACCGAAGGGACGCACCGTCTACGAGAAGATGCGCCCCTATGCGGTGAGCGAATATCGTGCGGCGATGAAAGGCTTCAGCGGGCGCGAATACGAGGATCTGCGCAATGCCCTGTTGCGGATGATGAAGAACCGCAAGGTCAAGCTCCTGGCGTAACCGGCCGCTTCAAGGCACGACGCCTCACCAGCCCGACCCGCCGCCACCGCCCCCGCCGCCGCCCGAAGATCCGCCTCCGGACGATCCCGACGATCCACCGCCCCCGCTCGACCCGGGCGGCGTCGAGGCCGAAGCAACCGTGTTCGAAAGACCGCTGCCGACCCGGCTGGCGAAGCCGCCCCAGTCGGTCTGCGAGAGGCCGTCGCCCGAATACCAGGCAGCAGTCGCTGCACCCGCCGCGGCGGACGCCGCCAGCACACCAGAAAACTTCTTCGCCCACTTGTTTTCTACGTCGAACACCACAGCATAAAACAGATAGCGCTCAAACAACTCC
>NZ_JBKBVB010000161.1:0-8349 GCF_046289595.1 Pseudorhodoplanes sp. | reverse complement strand
CTGAAATTCGGCGCCGAGGGCATCGGGCTGTGCCGTACCGAGCACATGTTCTTCGAGGCCGACCGTATCCTCGCCGTGCGCGAGATGATCCTCGCCGATACCGAGAGGGCGCGGCGCGCCGCGCTCGCCAAGATCCTGCCGATGCAGCGCGCCGATTTCGCAGAGCTGTTCGAGATCATGCAGGGGTTGCCGGTCACGATCCGGCTGCTCGATCCGCCGTTGCATGAATTCCTGCCGCATGGCGAGGCCGAGATCGCCGAGGTCGCCAGATCGCTCGGCACGGAGCCGCAGAAGATCAAGAACCGCGCCGCCGAGCTTGCCGAATTCAACCCGATGCTCGGATTCCGCGGCTGCCGGATTGCAATCACCTATCCCGAAATTGCCGAGATGCAGGCCCGCGCCATTTTCGAGGCTGCGGCCGATGCCGGCAAAAAGACCGGCAAGCCGGTGGTGCCGGAGGTGATGGTGCCGCTGATTGCGACGCGCATGGAATTCGATCTGGTCAAGGCCCGGATCGATGCGATGGCGGAGGCGGTGGCGACGGAGAAGGGAGTGACGCTCCACTACCAGGTCGGCACCATGATCGAACTGCCGCGCGCCTCATTGATGGCGGACAAGATCGCGGAGGGGGAGGGCGGCGCCGAATTTTTCTCCTTCGGCACCAACGACCTGACCCAGACCTGCTTCGGCATCAGCCGCGACGATGCGGCGAGCTTTCTTGCCACCTATACCGCGCGCGGCATTCTTGCGGTGGACCCGTTCGTGTCGATCGATCGAGACGGTGTCGGTGAGCTGGTCCGCATCGGCGTCGAGCGTGGCCGCAAGGTCCGGCCCGATCTCAAGGTCGGGATTTGCGGCGAGCATGGCGGCGATCCGGCCTCGGTCGCCTTCTGCCACGAGGTCAATCTCGACTACGTGTCCTGCTCGCCGTTCCGCACGCCGATCGCGCGGCTTGCGGCGGCGCAGGCGGCACTCGGCAAGGAAGTCGCAAGCCAGGCCTGACCGGCTCCGGCCGGCGCTGCCGGCGGCCGGCTGTCGGCTCAAATGGCGGACTCCACAGGCTGCGCGCCGGGAGTCTTTTCGGACATTTCGCGCCAGGCGCGCAATTCCGACATGGTAACCTTCGATCTCGGCTCTCTCTGCGCACCGAGCCTTGGGCGGTAAAGATCCTCGGGCTTGAGCGGGGGACGCGTAAGGCTGCCAGCGAGTTCACTCATTTTCAGATTGCCACTGCGTTCAGACTGCGACTTTCTTCAGGAAGCTTTCGACTTCGTCGCGCATGTTGGACACCGCATTTTCCACCGAGGCGCAGGTGCGCAGCACAGTTTCGGCGGTTGTACGTGTATTGGTCGCTGCGCGGGCGACCTGATCGAGAACGACCACGATGTCGCGCGTGCCGTTGGCGGCGCTCGTCACATTATGCGAAATCTCGCCCGTGACGGCATTCTGCTCTTCGACAGCGGCTGCTACCGCGGAGGCGAATTGTTCGATTCCCTGCATGCGTTCGGTGATCCGGCCGATCGCCTGCACCGCATGGTCTGTTGAGCCCTGTACCGAGAGGATTTGAGCGGAAATGTCCTCTGTCGCCTGTGCGGTCTGGACCGCGAGCGATTTGACCTCGGAGGCGACCACGGCGAAACCACGGCCGGCCTCGCCCGCGCGCGCGGCTTCGATGGTCGCGTTGAGCGCGAGCAGATTGGTCTGGCCGGCAATGGTGCGAATAAGCTCGACCACGTCGCCGATCTTCTGGGCGGCGTCGGCCAGGCCCCTGATCCCCTCATTGGTCGCCCGGGCCTCGCGCACCGCAACGCGTACCGCATCCGTGGTCTGCGAAAGCTGGCGGCTGATCTCGTTGATCGACGTCGCCATTTCATCCGCAGCGGTCGCCGCAACTGTAACATTGGTGGAAGCTTCGTTCGAGGCTTGCACCGCCGTTTCGGCCCGCTGCGAGGTCTGGCCCGATGCAGCAAACAGCGAACTCGCGGTGACCTTCAGCGATGCGGAGCTGTCGTCCACAATGCGCAGAACGCGATCCATGTTCTGACGGAACGTAGTGATGGCGCCGTCAATGGCGATGCGCCGCTTTTCTTCCGCCGCGAGCGCGGTCCGCTTTTCCTCAACCGCCACCTGTTCGGTGACGTCATGATGGGTGGCGACCAGGCTGCCGTCCGGAAGCGGCTGTTCGGCGATTTCGATCACCCGTCCGTCGGCGTCGGGATATCTGTTGCTGGCGACGGCCTGAGCGGCAATCCGTTCCCGGATACCCTCGACCCAGGCGTCGATATCGCCCTTGAACCGGCCGATGGCGGCGCGATGCTCGATGATCTCGCGGAGCGTCGCGCCCGGCTTTACCACGTCGGCCGACATGCCGTACATGTTGATGTAACGCTCGTTGCAGAGCAGCAAACGCCCATGCGGATCCCAGACGCAGAGCGCCTGTGGGGTATTGTTGAGCGTCAACCTCAGAAGCGCGTTCTTGCGTCTCAGCCTGAGGACGGCCAGCGTCAGCACGCCGGCCAATAGAACCAGCGCCGCACCGACAGAAAAGACCAGCTCCGGTGCGAGCGGTTCCATGAAGCCATCCAGCATGGCTATTCCCTTGCCAAGAGCGTGCACGGAATTGATAGCGCCGGGCGCTTTCAACATGGTTAACTGGAGGTTGGGGGAGGGCGCGAAAGCCATCCGCGGGTAGAAGGGTTGGGTATGCCACCCCTTTTTCACGTGGTAGCCTTGTTTTCAGGAACGGCTCCGGAAGGGGAAACGGGCCGGAACCGGGCACAAATGACAAAGAAAAGATGACCGGGACGGGGGGAGAATGGCCGAGCAGCCGGAGGCGATGTCGGCGCAGGACGCTGACTCCATTGAGACCGAGCGCCTGCGTAAGGCGGAAGAATTCATCGAGCAGGAAGAGGGGGCAGCCAACCGCCTCTCGGGCTGGTCCGGAACCATCGTGACCGCGATCGCGGTCGCGATGTCGCTGTTCCATCTCTATGCCGCCTATGAAATCGTCCCGACGCAGGAACTGCGCTACATCCATGTCGGTTTCGTGCTGCTGTTGTCCTTTCTGCTATTTCCGATGGCGAACCGGTTTCGAGACCGGATTCGCTGGTGGGACGTGATTGCCGGCCTGACCTGTGTCGCCATCCTGATTTATGCGCTCGCCGGCGGCGACGATTTCACCGATCGCGCCACCCTGCCGAACCACACCGACGTCATCCTGGGTGTGATCTTTATCGTGCTTCTGATCGAGGCCACGCGCCGGACCATCGGTCCGATCGTGCCCATCGTATCGCTCCTGTTCATTGCCTACGCTTTGTTCGGACCGTATCTGCCGCCGCCCTGGAATCATCGTGGCTACGGTTTCGACCAGCTCGTCGGCCATCTGTTCATCACGCTGGAAGGCATTTTCGGTGTGCCGGTCGACGTGTCGGCGACACTGATCGTGCTGTTCACGATATTCGGCGCCTTCCTGCAGCAGACCGGTGCGGGAAAATTCTTCATCGACTTCTCGATGACGCTGATGGGGAAGAGCCCGAATGCGGCCGGACGCACTGTGGTTCTCTCCTCGTTCCTGCTCGGCGGTCCGTCCGGATCGGGCGTCGCGACCACGGTGAGCATCGGCGCTGTCGCCTATCCGATGATGAAGCGGGCAGGCTTCGAGAAGAATGCGGCCGGCGGCCTGCTTGCAGCCGGCGGCCTCGGCGCCATCATTTCGCCTCCGGTGCTCGGCGCCGCCGCCTTCCTGATCGCCGAATTTCTGAAGATCAGCTATCTCGAAGTGATCTGGATGGCGGTGATCCCGACTATTCTTTACTACCTCTCGCTGTTTTTCATGGTGGAGATCGACGGCCGGCGCTACGGCGTGCGCGGCGAGCCTTACGTGCCCGAACGCTCGCTCGGTGAGCTGACCCGCCGCTACTGGTTTCATTTCGTCTCTCTGATCTCCATCGTCATCTTCATGGTGTGGGGTTATTCGCCGACCACATCGGTGCTCTATGCCACCGGCATGGCGATGCTGATGAGCTACCTGACGCGCGAAACCGCGATGACGCCGAAGAAGCTCGTGCGTGCGCTCGCCGACGGATCGCTACAGTCGCTCACCGCCGCCACCACTTGCGCCACTGCCGGCATTATCGTGGGCGTCGTGACGCTCACCGGGCTTGGGCTGAAATTCTCGTCGATTGTGATCGACTATGCCGGCGGCAGCCTGTTGCTGACCGCGATCTATACCGCGCTGATTGTCTGGATCATCGGGCTCGCGGTGCCGGTGACCGCATCCTACATCATCTGCGCCGTTGTTGCGGCGCCGGCGATGATCAAGCTCGGCGTGCCCGATGTCGCTGCGCACATGTTCATCTTCTATTATGCCGTGCTGTCGGAAGTCTCGCCGCCGACGGCGCTGTCGCCGTTTGCGGCCGCTGCCATCACCGGGGGCGATCCCTACAAGACCACATTGCAGGCGTGGAAATACACGCTGCCTGCATTTCTGGTGCCGTTTGTGTTTGTGCTCGATCCGCAAGGGCTTGGGCTTCTCCTGAAGCTTCCGCCAGACGGAACCTGGATCGACATCGTCATGATCACCCTGAAATCGGCGGTGGGCCTCGGCGCGCTGGCTTGCGCCGCGCAGGGCTGGGCGCTGCGTCGCACAACCGCGCTCGAACGCACCGGACTGACCGCGGCCGGACTGTTCCTAGTCTTTCCTAGTCTTCTGGAAGCTCTGATCGAGGCCGTCATCGGCCGGGATATCAGCTACACCGCCACGGTTGGCGTGGTCCTGTTTGCCATTGTATTGTTGAAGCAGCGATTGCAACCGGGAGGACAAAATCAGGTGACCGGCGCCGAGGCCGAGCAGAAGCAACGATAGAAGCGATAGCAGCAACGACAGCAAAAAGAGCGCAAAAGGCGCATCAAGTCAGGGAGAAACGAAATGCTCAAGCGCGTGGGACTTGTTCTGGCGACCGCCGCAATCGGCGTCGCAATGGCCGGCATGGCGATGGCGCAGCAAACCAATATCGCTATCGCAACCGGCGGCACCGGCGGTGTCTATTATCCGATGGGCGGCGGCATGGCGAACGTGTTGTCGCGCTATCTGCCGGGGGTCCAGGCCACGGCGCGCGTCACCGGCGGGTCGGTCGACAATCTGAAGCTGATCGGCTCGAAGCAGAGTGAGGTCGGCCTCGTTATGGTCGATGCGGCGCGCGACGCCCTGAAGGGCGAGGACAAGTTCAAGGGCAATCCGGTCGACGTGCGCACCCTCATGGTTCTCTATCCAAACCGCATGCATGTGGTGACGGTGGAGGGCAAGGGCATCGAGAAAATGTCCGACCTGAAGGGCAAGCGTGTCTCCACCGGGTCGCCCGGCAGCGCCACCGAGGTCATGGCCTTCCGCGTTATCGAGGCCGCCGGCCTCGACCGTGACAAGGACATGCGGCGCGAGCGCCTCGGTGTCGCCGAATCCACCAATGCGCTGAAGGACGGCAAGATCGACGCCTATTTCTGGGTGGGCGGCCTGCCGACTGCGGCTGTGACCGATCTCGGCGCGACGCCCGGCGTCAAGCTGAAGCTGATCGATCATTCCGACACCGTCGAGAAGATGAACGCGAAATATGGCGGTCTCTACAGTGAGGGCGTGATCCCGGCCAAGACCTATCCCGGCCAAGACCAGGATAACAAGATCGCGGTGGTGCAGAATATTCTCGTGACCAATGCCAGCATGCCGGACCAGACCGCCTATGACATCGTCAAAACGCTGTTCGAAAAGCGAGACGAGGTCGCGCTCTCTCACGGCGAAGCCAAGGCGATCGTGCTCGATACCCAGAACAACAAGAACACCACGATCCCCTGGCATCCGGGCGCGGAAAAATACTTCAAGGAGATCGGCGCGAAGATGTAAGTGCGGGCGTTTACCCCCATACGACTTTACAGTTCTCGATCGAACGGCCCTGCATTAACGCAGGGCCGTTTGCGCTTGTTTCGGCAGCAATGCAGCATGCACAGGCGATTGACCAATTCTTTACCTTGATCGCGGGTGAAACGCGGGCACCTGCTCTGCGCAGGAACTTGGCAAGGTTAACCCGATCGCAACGATACTCCGACAATTTTACGTGAGCGGCGCGTGATGCCGCGTGAGTTCGGTTGCGTTTGTTGCGTTGCGTCGGTCGCGTTGCGTGAGCGTGTGTATGAAAGCGTCGCGTAGAAGGCCGAAGGGCGCCTTTCGCCGTCCCTTCGGCCTTGTCCTTTGTGTGGTCGTCGTGATGCCGAATGCCATCGGACATCAGGACCTCGCAGCCCTGATCGCCAGCCAGCCGGCGGTGACCGAGCGCTGGCGTGCGCATATACGCAGTTCGACGTTCCGGACTGTCCATACCGCGGCACTGAACTTTCCGCGCCCAGTCGGCAGCGCGATTCCGGATCCGTATTTCACGCAGCTCGCAGCGCTCGATCCCCGCGCGCTCGAAGCGACCGGTTCCGTGCCGCTGAGTGTGCCGATCGAGCCTGTGGTCACGCAGCCGACATACGAATTTCCGGTCGTCGAACGCAGGCTGAAGGGCGACAGGCTCGATGTGAAACAGTTACCGTCCGGGCAGCCGCAAGAGCAGCCGGCACAGCCAGCGCGCAAGAAGGATCATGCGCGTGTCGAAGAAGCTCTGCCCAAGGCCGACCGGATCGCGCCGCAGGCCGGCGCCGAAGCGGCGGCCGAGCGCATGCCAGTCCGCCGACGCGCCGGTATCCCCGCAGGTCAGGCGACCCTTGCGAAACAGGTGCTGGGCACGGGCCCGCGTCAGGTGCGTCCGGTGGCAGCGTCGGTCGAGGCGGTGGCGGAGAGGAAGCCGCGCCGTCCCGGTCTGGCAGCCGCGCATCTGAACAAGCTCAAGCGCGGGATCGCGCGCATCGATACATTGCCCTTTGAAACCGCCGATCTTGAATCGGCGCGCTCGGATCTGCGCGAACCGCTGGTGGCGCCGCAGCGGCAATATGTCGAGACTGCTGACCTGGAATCTCAGCGCGCCGACCTGAATGGGCTGCTGGCGTCTGCACCTGAATCTGTCATTGCAACGGCGGCCGAGGCGGAGCCGCCGTTGGAGGCGGTTAAGGTCGCCGAAAGTCCGCGGCCTGCCGCGGAGCCCGACCAGGCGCTTGAGGAGCAGCCCGTTCCGGGTTTGCCGGATGTGGTTCCGCCCGCGCAGGAGAAAGTCGCAGGCCGCTTCAATAACGAAACGGTCGACCAACTTGCGCAATTGGCAAACCCGAATGCGCAAACACGCGTGTTCTTCGGCACGCACGCACTCGGCATGGGCCGAAGCAGTTGGGAAGCCTGGGAGCCAGACCAAGTTCCGACCGTGCTGGCGCCGCCGCATGTCGACACCGAGATCAAGCGCGCCGCGCGCGAGCCGGATGCGGAGCCCGATCCCCACGCCTTGCAGGGCGGCGAAACCATCGCTCCTAAGGGCGAAGTCACGGGCGAAGGCAAGCGTCCGCGCACCCCCGCCGAACGGCTCAATCTGTCAGGCGCCTCGCGCGTAAAGCATCACCGGTGTCTCGCCAACGCGATCTATTTCGAGGCCCGCGGCGAAGTCGAGCGCGGTCAGATGGCCGTGGCGCAGGTCGTGCTGAACCGGGTATTCACCGGCTATTATCCCGGCAATGTCTGCGACGTGGTGTACCAGAATGCACATCGCAAACTGGCCTGCCAGTTCACCTTCGCCTGCGACAACGTCAAGGATGTGGTTCGCGACCAGAAAGCCTGGGAGGTCGCAACCCGGATCGCCGACGAGGCGCTCGACGGCAAATTCTGGCTGCCGGAAGTCGGCAAGGCGACGCATTACCACGCGACCTATGTCAGTCCGTGGTGGGTGCGCACGATGACCAAGCACACCCGGCTCGGTGTTCATATCTTCTATCGGCCAAAGCGCTGGGGGGATGGCGAGGACATTCCGGTCTGGGGGGACAAGCTGGACCTGACCGCTTCGATCAGGCGCGAGGCGCAGCCTGCGGCTCCAGCCTCAAGCGGCGCCGACAGGCGCGCCGACGCGCATCCCGCGACGCCGGCACGGCGCTCGATCTTCGATCCGGTCGAGCCGATCAATCTGCCGGGCGGGTGACGAGGATCAGACCTCGATATCCAGTGCGATATCGAGATTTGGCGCCGAATGCGTGATGGCGCCGGACGAGACGTAATCGACGCCGGTTGCCGCAATCTCCGCGGCGTTGTCATGCGTGATGCCGCCGGACGCCTCGATCACGAGACGGCCGCCAACCAGCCTCACTGCCTCTTTCAGCATCGGCACGGTGAAATTGTCGACCAGCAGCACATCGGCAAGGCCGGTATCCAGCACCTCGCGCAGCTGG
>NZ_JBKBVB010000160.1:0-8381 GCF_046289595.1 Pseudorhodoplanes sp. | reverse complement strand
GGCCTGCGCGGCGAGCGGAGCGACCGCCGAGACCAGGCCCATGCCGAGGACAAAGACCGCAAACAGCACCGTATGGCCAAGCGAAGCCGCCGCGACGACGTGGTCGCCCAGCCGGCCAAGCAGGGCGAGGTCGGTCGTCATCATCGCGATCTGGCCGAGCTGGGTCAGCGCGATCGGCCAGGCAAGCCGCAGCGTCTCGGTCAGTTCGGCGCGCCAGTGCGAGGCGGATTCGGCCGGGGCAGGAACCCCGGCGGTCAGGGTGCTTTGCATTGTCATCTGGTATGGCCGTCCGGCGGGACCGCGGCAACACACGCAGCCTTTACGTCTGGCTTTGGCGGACGCACGTGACGCTTGCGTGACGGGGCAGGTAAGGGCGAAAAGTGTTGGAATTCAGCCGGGTTCCATTCTTTCGGGTGATGGGTGGAGGCGGTCGCGCGAATGGGCGAATCAGGCCCCGGTGCCGGTCAGCGTTTCTGGTCCGGTCCCGCCGTAAATCCACGCCCGCAGCCCGCGGGCCTTGAGGGGGATTGCCGATGGACAGGATTGTCCTCGCACTGCGTACCTTCCTGCGGCTGGCGCTTCCCTATTTCCGTTCGGAAGAGCGCTGGACCGCCCGGCTGCTCCTGCTCGCCATTGTCGGCGCCGAGCTTGCGCTGGTCTATGTCGCGGTCGCCGCGGTCAACTGGAATGCCCGCTTCTTCAATGCGCTGGAAAGCCGCGACTGGAATGCTTTCTATAGCGAACTGATCTTTTTCGGCTTCATCGTGCTGAGTGCGGTGGTCGCGGGAGCGTCGCAATATTTCTTCGGCCAGACATTGCAGATCCGCTGGCGGCGCTGGCTCACCGCAAATTACGTCTCGGTCTGGATGGCGAAAGGGCGTCAGGATCGCGTCCGCATCGTCGCGCCGCAGGTGGACAACATCCATCTGCGCATCGCCAGCGACGTCTACCTGTTCATTCAGCGCACCCACGAACTTGCGACCAGTCTCCTTGGCAGCATCGTGGCGCTGGTGTCCTTCGCCTATATCCTGTGGGGGCTGTCGGCGGCGACGCCGGTGCCGGGTCTCGGCGGCGGCACGATACCCGGCTGGCTGATCTGGGCGGCCTTGCTCTATGCCGGTATCGGTACCTTGCTCGCGCACTGGATCGGCCATCGCCTGATCCCGCTCAACTTCAACCAGCAGCGATTCGAATCCGATTTCCGCTTCGCCATCGTTCGGGCGGCCGACCATGCCGAGCCGATCGCGCTGATGCGGGGCGAACCGGTCGAACGTGCCGAGCTGAGCCATCGTTTCTCCAATCTGGTAGCGAACTGGACGCGGCTGGTCGCGACACAGACGAGGCTGGTCGGTTTCATCGCCGCCTATGGACAGGCATCGACGGTGGTGCCGGTCCTGATGGTGGCGCCGGCCTATCTGGTCGGTGCCATCCCGCTCGGATCGCTGATGCAGGCTTCGCTTGCCTTCATTCGGGTCGAGGGCGCGTTTGCCTTTTGCATCAGCTCCTATCCCAAGATCGCGGAGTGGAAGGCGATGGTGGATCGCCTTGCCGGCTTCGAAGATGCGATGACCGCGGTCGACGAGAGCCGCACGCTGACAAGCGGCGTCATCGCCGTGTCGCGCGATGGCGGCCGCGATCTCGATGTATCGGGCGTGTCGATCCGGCTGCCGGACGGTTCGGACGTGGCAGGGCTGCCGGCGATGGCGCTCAGGCCCGGCGACCGCGTGATGATCACCGGCCCCTCGGGCTCGGGCAAGTCCACCCTGTTTCGGGCGCTGGCGGGTCTGTGGCCGCACGGGCAGGGCCGCGTCGAATTCCCGAAAGGCGGCGAGGTGCTGGTGATGCCGCAGCGGCCCTACTTCCCGCTCGGCACACTGCGCCGCGCGGTGGCCTATCCCAGCACGGAGAAGGAGGTGAAGGAAGCCGACATCGTGGCCGCGCTCGAGGCTGCCGGCATCGCTCATCTCGTGCCGCGGCTCGACGAGGAGGCCGACTGGAACGTGCTCCTGTCCGGCGGGGAACAGCAGCGGATCGGGATTGCCCGCGCGCTCCTGCGCAAGCCGGCCGTGCTCTTGTTCGACGAGCCGGTGGCGGCGCTGGCCGACGCCTCGGGGCGCGAGCTCTACGCCACGCTTCTCGAAAAATTGCCCGAAACCATCGTCCTGACCATCGACCGGCGCGAGGTTTTGCGGGAATACCACCAGAAAATCGTCGCGTTGCGCCGGGACGAGCCGGGGCCGTCCGGCCGCCCCTTGGCAACGGTTCCGGCTTAAGCTAGCGCATGGTCCTGAGAATGATGCCTGTCCGGCAAGCCCGTGGGGAAGCGCCATGCTGCAGATGAATTACTGGACCGACAAATGGGACCTGCACGAGGACGTCTGTCCCTGTGACGTCCATTTCAACGACTGGGTCGCCGACCAGGGACTGAAGAACAAGACCATCTTCCATTTCGGCACCGGCACCCACCATGTGGTCGGCATCGAACAGTCGCGCAACGGCTCCAACAACGCGGTGCTCGCCATCACCGCCTCGATCGAGGAATACGAGGCCTATATCAAGCTGGTCTCGACCAACTCGGCCGTGGCGAAGAGCTACATCGCGTATTTCGGCGACATCTATCTCACCAATCCGCGCCTCTTGCCCGACTTCGACATCGTGACAATGGTGCATCTGTGCGAGTTCTTCTTCCCGAACACCGCGAGCCCCGAATATGGCGGCATGACCGACCGGCAGGTGCTGGATCTGTTCACCGACAAAACGCGGTCGGGCGGATATCTGATTTTCTACATGAACTCGATGGGCAAGGACCGCACGGCGGAAATTCTGCCCGTCTGGGAAAAGGAAAAGCCGGTCGAACGCGTCGCCGATTTCAAGACGCTGATTGTGTACCGGAAGAAGTAGTTTTGGTCATGCGCGGGCGTGACCCGCGCATCCATTCTTATCGTTTGATGGATTGCCGGGTCACGCCCGGCAATGGCCGCGTGGGTTATGCTACGTCACATCCAGCGGCGTCGTCCCCTTGGCCTTGCCGTCGACGCCGGTCGTGATCTTCTCCACCCGCGCTTCGGCCGCCTTCAGCAATTCCTCGCAGCGGCGCTTCAAGGCTTCGCCGCGCTCGTAGATCTCGACCGATTCGGCGAGCGGAACCTTGCCGTCTTCGAGCCGCTTGATGATCGATTCCAGCTCTTCGATCGCGCGTTCGAAGGGCATGGTGGTCACGTCGTTATGGTTGTTCTCGGCCATGTCGGTCCTGATTTTGATTCTGATCAATTATAGTCATTCCGCGGCGCTTGCCGAAGGCGAACGCTGGCGCGTGTCGGAATGACCAGCGCTACCCCCGCATCAGCGCCGTGACATGCGCGTCGACCGAGCCGGCCAGACCCTGCAGATCATAACCGCCTTCCAGCGCCGAGACCACGCGGCCGCCGGCCTTGCGGTCGGCAAGCTCCATCAGCTTTTTCGTCGCCCAGGCGAAGTCGGCCTCGGTAAAATTCAGGCTCGCCAGCGGATCGCGGATATGGGCGTCGAAGCCCGACGAGATGATCACGAGATCGGGTCCGAACGCCTCCAGCCGGGGCAGGATCACTTCGTTCATCGCCGCGCGGAATTGTTCGCCGCCGTCGCCCGCCCGCAGCGGCGCATTGACGATGTTGTCGTGGTCGCCGCGCTCGGATTTCGCGCCGGTGCCGGGATAGAGCGGCATCTGGTGCGTCGAGCAATACATCACGGTCGGATCGCTCCAGAAGATTTCCTGGGTACCGTTGCCGTGATGCACGTCGAAATCGATGATCGCGACGCGCGCAAGCCCGTGCTTCTTCTGCGCGTGGCGCGCGGCGACCGCCACATTGTTGAACAGGCAGAAGCCCATCGGCCGCACGCTTTCGGCATGATGGCCGGGCGGTCGCGTTGCGACAAAGGCGTTGGCTGCCTTCTTGCCGACCACCTCGTCCACCGCCAGCACCGCACCGCCGACAGCCCGCAACGCCGCTTCGAGGGAACCCGGCGACATCGATGTATCGCCATCGAGCGCCACCATGCCCTCGCGCGGCGCGGCTTCCCGGATCGCCTCGACATACTCGCGGGGATGGGCCAGCGCGACGGTCTCGATATCGGCCATCGGCGCCTGTTCGCGCGCCAGATTGGCGAATTTCTCGTTCTCCAGCGCCCGATCGATGGCGCGCAGCCGGTCCGGCCGTTCCGGATGACCCGGCGGGGTGACGTGATCGAGACAGGCCGGGTGGCTGATGAGCAACGTGGTCATGCGGAGCGGGGTACCGGACTCAGGTCAGGACTTTGCGCGTGAAGCCTCAAGGTCACGGATATCGCGCCTTGCGTCAATGACAACGCCGGGCGGCGGCGGCGGTTCGTCCGGCGTGAAGAACACCTCGGCGAGCGGCATGGCGGGATCGACCCGGTATTTTTCGAAGTCGCGCACGCCCTCGCCATAGAGGAAGCTATCGTCGATCAGGAATTGCCCGGTGAAGTCCGCTGCCTTCTTGTTGAAGATCGCATAGGCGGCGTCGGCCATGATCTCGGGCGTGCGCGACATCCGCATCACCTGGTCGCCGCCGAGCAAATTCTGGATCGCGCTGGTGGCGATCGTCGCCCGCGGCCACAGTGCATTCACCGCAATGCCCTTGGGCCGCAGTTCGCCGGAGAGGCCCAGCACCACCATGCTCATGCCGAACTTCGCCATCGTATAGGCGGTGTGCGGCGCGAACCATTTCTCCTTCATGTCGAGCGGCGGCGAATTCATCAGAATATGCGGGTTCGAGGCCTTCTCCAGATAGGGAATGGCAAATTTCGAAACCATGAAGGTGCCGCGCGCGTTGATTCCGTTCATCAGGTCGTAGCGCTTCATGTCGGTGTGTTCGACATTCGTCACCTGCACGGCGCTGGCATTGTTCACCACGATGTCGATGCCGCCGAACGTCTCCGCCGTGCGCGCCAATGCGGCCTTGACCTGCTCCTCGTCGCGCACATCGACGGTGAGGGGGAGCGCCTTGCCGCCGGCCCGCTCAATCTCGGCGGCCGCGGTGTGGATCGTGCCGGGCAGTTTCGGATGCGGTTCGGCGGTCTTGGCCGCCACCGCGATATTGGCGCCGTCGCGTGCGGCCCGGAGCGCGATCGCAAGACCGATGCCGCGCGAGGCGCCGGTGATGAACAGGGTCTTGCCTTTCAGGGACATTGCGGCCTCCATGGCGGGCGGCGATGGGACATGGCTGCGGCGACCGAGTCAATGTCGAGCGCGCAGGCGCCATGCAGCGGGCTGGTTCAGTAGAACGCTCGCATGCAGGCGAGCGTCATCGCCCGTATTGTTTGAGGCGCCGGGATCGCCTTAACCTCCTTCTTTCGTCCCTTGCCTTCGCTTGCGCGAGGGCGCGTCGCAGTCAAGCTTGCGCAGACTGCGTAAACTTGTCTGCGTACGCCGGGCTTTCAGCCAGCCCATGGCCTCGTGTGCGAAATGAGTGTGCACACACGAGATTGCAGTCATCACGGACCGCCGGTCCCCCGGCGTTCCGCGCGCGGTGTTTGAAGGCTTGCTCCGCTGGACCCCGGTGGACTGACGAAGCTATCCACCGCTGCGACGACCTGACCTAAAACCTTTCCGGATGTGGCGTCCGTACTCGGTCCGGCCACCACGGTCCCCCAAGTGACGAAGGCGCATCCTTCGCCGGAACCCAGCAGCTTGGGCCTCCATGCGGCGCGCCACGTCTCGCGCGTCCGCACGGCCACCGCATCCCGCCCCGCGTCTTGTGACGCTCATGAGACGCCCCTCGCTTTGGGGCGGGATATAGGAAAAAAATCATATATCGAAGCGTTTGTCAATCGCTTTTCCGGGCTGTCCGCGGCTTTTGCGAAATCTCTGCGCTGGCACGATTGCAGCGCCGTCCCTACATCGCGTGCGAGACCGGGCTCATATCCTCCTCGCCAGCCCCGCCATCTCCTCATCAGGAAAGTCATCATGCAGCTCACCGGCATTCATCACCTCACCGCCGTCTCCGCCGATGCGCCGGGCAATCTGCGCTTCTACACGCAGGTGATGGGAATGCGGCTGATCAAAAAGACCGTGAACCAGGACGATGTGTCGGCCTATCACCTGTTCTACGGCGACGGCATCGCCTCGCCGGGCAGCGACCTGACCTTTTTCGATTTTCCGGCCGCCCCGGAGCGGCGCGGCAATCATACGATCACGCGGACGGCGTTGCGCGTCGCCGGCCACGACAGCCTGAAATGGTGGCATCGCCGCCTTCGTGAGGCCGGCGTCAAGGTGGGCGAGATCGGCGAACGCGACGGCCGCTTCACGCTCGACTTCGAAGACCCGGAAGGCCAGCGGCTGTCTCTGATCGATGACGGCGGGAAGGGCGAGGCGCATCCATGGGCGAAGAGCACGGTGCCGGCGGAGCATCAGATCCGGGGCTTAGGTCCGATCACCATGTCGGTGCCGGACCGCAGCCATACCGATATCGTGCTGCGCGAGCTGATGCTGATGCGCCATGTCCGCGACTATCCGGTGCCGGATTCGGACTCAGACATCGTCCATGTCTACGAGATGGGCGAGGGCGGTCCCGCGGCCGAGCTGCATGTCGCGGTGCGGCCGAAATTGCCGCTGGCGCAGCCCGGCGCAGGCGGGGTGCATCACGTCGCGTTCCGCACCCCGAACCGCGCAGAATACGATGCCTGGGCGGACCGGCTGGTCAAATTGCGGGTGCCGAACAGCGGCAAGGTCGACCGCTTCTATTTCGAGTCGCTGTATTTCCGGGAGCCGAACGGCATCCTGTTCGAGATCGCGACCGACGGGCCGGGCTTCGACGCCGACGAGCCGATGGAGACACTCGGCGAGAAGCTGGCGTTGCCGCCGTTCCTGGAAAAGCGCCGCGCGCAGATCGAGGCCGGGCTGAAGCCGCTGACGGCGTGAAGCCAATGGTTGAAATAAAATCGGGGGAGGGACGACCAAGCTCCTCCCCCGCTTGACGTTCGGTCCCGCTGACATCGGGACCGAAGCCGGGACTGCAATCCCGTAATGATCAGGCCGCCGCGGCCTTGGCGCCGGTCGGCACTTCGGAAATCGTCTTCAGGATCTGCGAAGCGATCTGATAGGGGTCGCCCTGCGAGTTCGGGCGGCGGTCCTCAAGATAGCCCCTGTAGCCGTTGTTGACGAAGGAATGCGGCACGCGGATCGAGGCGCCGCGATCGGCGACGCCGTAGGAGAATTTGTTCCACGGCGCGGTCTCGTGCTTCCCGGTGAGGCGCATGTGGTTGTCCGGACCATAGACCGCGATGTGGTCCTCCAGATTCTTTTCGAACTGCTTCATAAGCGCTTCGAAATACTCCTTGCCGCCGACTTCGCGCATATACTTGGTCGAGAAGTTGGAGTGCATGCCTGAACCGTTCCAGTCGGTGTCGCCCAGCGGCTTGCAATGCCACTCGATGTCGATGCCGTATTTTTCGCAGAGCCGCATCATCAGGTAGCGGGCGATCCACATCTGGTCGGCTGCGGTGCGCGAGCCCTTGCCGAAGATCTGGAATTCCCACTGGCCCTTGGCGACTTCGGCATTGATGCCTTCGTGATTGATGCCGGCGGCGAGGCAGAGCTCGAGATGCTCCTCGACGATCTGGCGTGCGACCGAGCCGACATTCTTGTAGCCGACGCCGGTGTAGTACGGGCCCTGCGGGGCGGGATAGCCTTCGGTCGGGAAGCCGAGCGGGCGGCCGTCCTTGTAGAAGAAATATTCCTGCTCGAAGCCGAACCAGGCATCCGGATCGTCGAGGATGGTGGCGCGCGTGTTTGACGGATGCGGGGTGACGCCGTCCGGCATCATCACTTCGCACATGACCAGCGCGCCGTTCTTGCGGGCGGCGTCCGGATAGATCGCAACCGGCTTCAGCACGCAATCCGACGAATGGCCTTCGGCCTGCAACGTCGAAGAGCCGTCGAAGCCCCAGAGCGGCAGCTGCTCGAGGGTCGGAAAATATTCGTATTCCTTGATCTGGGTCTTGCCGCGCAGGTTCGGAACCGGCGTGTAGCCGTCGAGCCAAATATACTCGAGCTTGAACTTTGGCATTGGCTTCTCTTTTTGGTCTCTCTGGATCTGTCGACGCGGAGATGGAAATCCCGATGGGGCATCGGGGTGCCGGATCGCGCCCCGCTGCCGGCAATGGCTCATCCGAAGCATGGAATGTGCCAATCCGCGCGGCAGCGCCCTCTGGTGTCCCGAATCCGAAGTCCGCCTCCTTCTTCGGCTTGCTCGTGAGCGGAGTTCGGGTTCGAAAGGACACCAGCAAACCTATGATTCCAGTGTGGTTTGGTTCGGAAATCCGCTTGTAGAGGTTGCGGCGAGAATGAGCGGATTTCCGAACCACCACACTAGGCATTCGGC
>NZ_JBKBVB010000237.1:0-1762 GCF_046289595.1 Pseudorhodoplanes sp. | reverse complement strand
AACGAATGATAGTTTGTCTATCGAAGGGGATCTGTTGGTGCCGTCGCGAATCGTGTTGGAATTCGGCAACGCATTCCGAGGCTCCATCAATTTAGCCGATCAAGCGGCGAGGTCAAGGAACTGATCGGAAGGCTTCTCGGCGAGGCTTTGCCAGCCGTTGACCTTTCGCATGGTGATCTGCCCCGACGCCATCAGCGCCCAGAACAGCATCGCCGCGGTCTCCGCGCAGGGCAGCACGGTTTGCGTCTTGATCCTGCGCTTGAACTCCTCATGCAGGCGTTCGATCGCATTCGAGGTGCGGATCGACTTCCATTGGCTCGGCGGAAACCGTGTGAAAGTGAACAGCTTGTCGCCGGCCTCTTCGAGGCTGTCGGCGACGGCAGGGCATTTCAGCCGCCATTTGCGGATGAACGCCTTGCGCTTCGCTTCGACTTCCTGCTTCGTCGCGGCATAGATCATATCCTTGTAGTCGTTCGAGATTTCCTCGTGCAGACGTTCCGGCGCATGGGCCAGCAGATTGCGGTGCTTATGCACGGTGCAGCGCTGGACCGGAACATTCTGCCACAACGCCGCCAGCGCCTTGTCGAGGCCGGGCGCGCCGTCGACGATGACGAGTTCAGGCGTCTGCAAGCCGCGCTTGACGAGATCGTCGAGCAGCGCCCGCCAGGCGGCTTCGCTTTCTCCGCCCATGTTCTTGACGGCGAGCAACACTTTCTGGCCGTCCGCCCGCACACCCAACGCCACGAGAAGCGAAATCGACGTGGCCTTCTTGTCGAGCCGCACGCGCACCACCGTGCCGTCGAGAATAAGCCGAATGATCGGCTCGTCCTTCAGCGACCGGGCGTTCCAAGCGTCCCAGTCGCCCTTCACCTTGCGCCAGGTGCGGCTGACCACATCCTTTCCGACCGCCCCGGCGAAAACCGCGTTCAACGCACGGCGCACGCGGCGCGTGTTGGTTCCGGAAAGATAGGCGCCGGCGATCAAGGCCTCGGCGGCTTTGGTGCGGCGCTGATAGGCTTGCAACGATTTGCTCTTCCACTCGCTCGTCTTGCCCCCGTCACCTGCGATCCGAGCGCGCGGCACGGCGATCTCGGTCTTGCCGAACGTGCCCGTCAGAGCACGCTTGCGATGGCCGTGCCGGCAGCCGACGAGGGGCGCGGCCGCGTCTTCGTTCTGGCTCGCCTTGCGCCGCCCATAACGCGGACGCGACAGGGCACCGTCCAGCTCTTCCTCCAGCATCGTCTCGATGAAACCGCGCACCCTTGCGCGAATGCCGTTCTCGATCGGATCGAACCAATCGTCGAAAAGCATGATGTCAGCGGCGACAGCCGCCGTCCTCGTGGTATCCTTCGTCATGGCGTGGTCTCCTTTCCAGCGCTCCAACGCTGGAATCAGTTGGGTTCAGCACCCCGGAGACTACGCCAACCCAATTCCAACCACTCCCGCGACAGCACCGGCAGCATGTTTTGCGCCGCCAGAAGGCATGTCATCGTTAGACCACACTCCGCGGCGCGAGGCGGCACTCCTGGCCGCCGCTCTCAACCTGGATGGTCGCGTGATGAATGCCGAAGCGGCGCTCGAGCTCATGCGCGGCGTTTTCCAAAAGCTCATCGTCGAGCGCGGCGCCAGGCCGCACGAGATGCGCTGTCAGCGCGGTTTCCGTCGTGCTCATCGCCCAAATGTGCAAATCATGCACGCTCGACACGCCGGGAAGGCTTGCAAGATAGGCTTCGACGGCTGCGTGCTCGATGCCTGCGGGCAC
>NZ_JBKBVB010000159.1:0-8550 GCF_046289595.1 Pseudorhodoplanes sp. | reverse complement strand
TTCGTCGAGCCGATGGCGGGCTCGACCGCCGTGCTCCCTGCACCCAAGGGCTATCTGCAAAGGCTGCGCGCGATCTGCGACAAATACGGCATTCTTCTTGTCTTCGACGAGGTCATCACCGGGTTCGGCCGGCTCGGCCATGCCTTCGCCGCCGAGCGCTATGGCGTGATCCCGGACATGATCACCTTCGCCAAGGGCGTGACATCGGGAAGCGTGCCGATGGGCGGCGTGCTGGTGCGGCACGGCATCCACGAGGCGTTCATGCAGGGCCCGGAGCATCTGGTGGAATTCTTCCACGGCTATACCTATTCGGCGCATCCGCTCGCGGTGGCCGCGGGCCTTGCCGCGCTCGATCTGTATCGCGAGGAGGGGCTGTTCGCGCGCGCGAAATCGCTCGAATCCAGATGGTACGACGCCTGCATGACGCTGAAGGGGCTGCCGAATGTGCTCGACATCCGCTGTGTCGGCCTCACCGTCGGCATCGATCTGGCGTCAAAGCCCGACGGCGTCGGCAAGCGTGGCTATGAGGCGATGGAGCGCGGTTTCCACGACGAGAATCTGATGCTGCGCGCGGTCGGCGATTCGCTTGCGATGTCGCCGCCCTTGATCGTGAGCGAAACGCAGATCGAGGAAATTTTCGAGAAGACCGCGCGCGTCATCAAGGCGGTGGCCTGAGGCGCTTCCACATACTCCGCTCATTCCCGCGAAGGCGGGAATCCAGCACGAAACTCTGGGCCCCCGCTTTCGCGGGGGCGAGCGGGAGAGAACGTGCCCGCTCCTCTCACTCCGCAGGCCGTCGGAACCCGATCACCTCGCGGCTGGTGCGGCGGTCGGCCTCGGTTTCGCCCACGATATAGGTCGGCCGGCCGCGCGCCTCGCGCAAGATTCGCCCGACATATTCGCCGATGATGCCGAGCACGAGAAGCTGCGCCGCGCCAAGGAGCGCAATGGTGGAAATGATCGAGGTCCAGCCGGTGACGGTCTGCGGCACCAGAAGATAGCTCACCACCGAATAGATCAGCAGCAGGAAGCCGAATGCGGCAAAGGCGAGCGCCAGCCAGATCGCGAGCCGCAGCGGCCGCACGCTGTGCGCGGCGATCCCGGTCACCGCCAGATCGACCATGCGGCGCAGGGTATATTTGCTCTCGCCATAGGTGCGCGCGCCGCGCGAGAAGGTGACGGTCGTGGTCGGATAGCCGAACCAGCGCACCGTGCCGCGCAGGAACACATCCTGATCGCCAAGCTCGTTGATCACATCCACGACGCTGCGATCGAGCAGCATGTAGTCGGACGAGCCGGGTTCGATGCGCACGTCGCCGATGGCGTCGAGCAGACGGTAATAGAGCCGCGAGGTGAGGCTTTTCATCGCCGGCAGGTCGGCTTCGCCGTCCTCGCGCCGCGTCGCCACCACCTTTGCCCCCTCGCGCCACGCCGCGACGAGGTCCGGGATCAGTTCCGGCGGATGCTCGAAATCGGCATCCATGACGATCACGGCATCGCCGCGCGCATGCCGCAAGCCCGCGCGCAAGGCTTCCTGATGGCCGAAATTGCGGGTGAAGGACACGTAGCGGATCGCCGGATTGGCGTCGGCGGCGGCATGGATCGCCGAAAGTGTGCCGTCTGAGGAGCCGTCATCGACGAACACGATCTCGTAGCGGCCGAACGGCTGCAACAGGCCGGCCAGCATGGCCGCCATCGGCGCGATATTGCCGGCCTCGTTATGGGCCGGCAGCACCACGGAAATTTCCGGCACCGGTTCGTTCATGCTGCGGTCGATTGCCCCTCGTAAGATCCCGCGGTCCCGTGTTGACTGGCAAAGGCCTGGCGGGCACTCATGCGCGGCAGGCCCCCGGGCCGGCCCCAATTGGCATACTACCACAGCCCGATAGACGCGAGATGGAAGCGGGAACGGCGACAGCGGGCGGCGGACATCTCGGCGCCATTGTGGATTTTGCGCTGCGCAGGCCGGGGCGGGCGCTGGCCATCGTGCTCGGCGTCCATCTCGTCGTCTGGACCGTTCTGCCGCTCCTGACCAGCCCCAATCTGGAACTGGACCTCGCCGAAGACCTCGCGCTCGGCAAGGAATGGCAGCTCGGCTACTGGAAACATCCGCCGCTGCCATGGTGGGTGGCCGATCTGGCCTACCGGCTGACCGGGCAGATCGACGTGGTCTATGTGCTGGGCCCGCTGTCGGTCATCGGCTGCTTCATCGCCGTCTATCTGCTCGCGCGCGACATTGCCGGACCGGTTCAGGCGCTGATTGCGACCTTGGCGCTGGTCGGCATCCATTACTACAATTATTCGGCGGTGAAATTCGCCCATGACCAGATGCAATTGCCGTTCTGGGCGTTCACCGCATTGTTCTTGTACCGCGGGCTGGTGCATGGCCGAGCCCTCGACTGGATGGCAGCGGGCGTCACGCTGGCGCTCGCCTTCTGGTCGAAATATGCCGCCTTCGCGCTCGCCATCAGCCTCGCGCTGTTTGTTCTGATCGACCCTCGCGCGCGGCAAAGCGTGCGGACCACGGGGCCGTGGCTGATGGCCGCGGCCTTTCTGGTGACGATCTGGCCCAATGCATGGTGGCTGGTCGATACCGGCTTCCTGCCGATGCAATATGTCAGCGAGCGCGCCCGCGTTGCGCTGTCCTGGAGCGACTATCTCACCCATCCGGTCAAATGGGTGTTCGGACAGATTTTCTTTATTCACCCGACACTGATCCTGCTCGCGGTCACGCTGTTCCCGCGCGCCGGGCCGCCGCAAGGCGCGACGGAGCGTGACGCTTTCGCGCGCCGCTATGTCACGATGCTCGCCTTCGGGCCTTTCGTGGTGGTCACGGCAATCTCGCTCCTCACCGGGCGGTTTCCGATCCAGATGTGGGGGTACCCGCTCTGGTCGTTCCTGCCACTGGCGGCGCTCGTGTGGTTCGGGCCGCTCACCGATCCGCGGCGTCTGCAGGTCTTCGCCATCGGCGTGATCTTCCTGTTTCTCCTTGCGCCGGCAATCTGGATCGGCACCTGGATCGCCGACCCGCATCTGCGCGGCCGTCCCAAGGCGAGCGAATTTCCCGGCCGCGCCATCGCCGAACAATTGACGCGGGAGTTTCGCGAAAAGACCGGCGCACCGCTCGCCTATGTCGCCGGCACCGAATTCGCCGCCAACAATGTCGCGGTCTATTCGCCGGACCGGCCGCGGGTCGTGGTCCATGGCCGCCCGCAGATCTCGCCCTGGATCGACATGGCCGACCTGAAGAAGCGGGGCGTGCTGGTTGTCTGGGAAGACGGCCTGCAGGCCGCGCATGTCAACGAATGGCGCAAAACCTTCGGCGCCGAGGGCGAGCCTGTGATCGTCGAGTTTCCGCGCCAGTCGCGCGGCGGCGTCCGCAATCGCCAGACCGCCCGCATCGCCTATTGGATCGTGCCGCCGCGGAACTGATGGCATTCTCCCACCGCAGGAAAATTTGCGCTTCGGATCGCTTGCGCTGGACCTGCGCCTCGTGAACATTACGGCCATGGCGAGCGAATCGACGCCCCGAACGGGGGCGCTCCCATGTCCGGAATGTTCATGCAGCGGCTGACGGCCATCTTCATCGCGATCTGCGTGGTTCTGATTGCCGCGTCGATCGGTGCCGTCGGATATCTGCTGTTCCGGCTTTCGGGGACCGAAGCGGCGCTGCTCGCGCTCGCGGTCATGACCGTGCTTGCGCTTTACAATATGATGTCGGCCCGCCTGCGCGATCGCGACCGGGTCGGCGGACAGATCGCGGATCTGTCGCGGGGCACCGCCGATCTCGCCCGTCAGGTCGCCGAGATCGGCCGCAAGCTCAACGCCATCGAGGCGCAGGAAGTGCCTCGCCACGTGCGTATGCAAAACGATGCGCTGGCCGCCGAAATCGGCGAGCTTGGCGGACTGGTCAAGGAATTGGCGGAGACGGTGGCGGCTCACGACCTCAAGCTGAAGGAGATCGGCAACGCGGCGGCGCCGGTCATGTTGCGGGGGGCCGCGCCGGTCGAGCCATCCATCGGTGCGGAGCCGCGCGTTGCGACGCCGCTTGCGCCCGAACCGGCCGCGGTCCAGCCGGTCGCCGCTCAGCCCGTTTCTGCTCAGCCCTCAGCCGCACAGCCCGTCGCCGCGCTCCCCGCGGCCGCTATTCCCGGCCACCCGGAAAAGCAGCGAGCACAAGAGCCGCAAGCCACCGGCCCACTCAAGGGAAAGACCACAGCCGAGATTGCCGCGCTCATATCCGGCGCCATCGAGGATAACCGCATCGATCTCTATCTGCAGCCGGTGGTGACGCTGCCGCAACGCAAGGTCCGCTATTATGAGGCAATGACACGGCTGCGCATGGAGGACGGCACGCTGATCCTGCCGAGCGACTTCCTCCCCCATGCGGAACGGGCCGGCCTGGTCCCGAAGATCGACAACATGCAGCTGTTCCGCTGCGTTCAGGTGCTGCGGCGGCTGCAGCTCAAGAACCGCGACATCGGCTTGTTCTGCAATGTCTCGGTTGCGACGCTGAACGACGCCGAGATTTTCCGCCAGTTTTTCGATTTTCTCGAGGCCAACCGTGCGCTGAGCGGCTCGCTGATGCTGGAATTCGGCCAGAGCGCCCTGCGCGAGCTTGGTCCGATCGAGCAGGAGAGTCTCGCCGCGCTGATCGCACTCGGCTACCGCTTCTCCATGGATCATGTCACCGATCTGCGCATGGGACCGCGCGATCTGTCGGATCTGGGCGTCCGTTTCGTCAAGGTTCCGGCTCAGCTGCTGCTCGACAAGGGGCCGGTGGCGGCCGACATCCACGCCGCCGACCTGTCCGATCTGCTCGGCCGCCACGGCATCAGCCTGATCGCGGAGCGGATCGAGACCGAGGTCGCGGTGGTCGACCTGCTCGATTTCGACGTCCGTTTCGGCCAGGGCTTCCTGTTCTCGCCGCCGCGGCCGGTCCGCGCCGACGCGCTGCTGGGCGCGGCTGCGGCAATGGCCGAACGGCCGATGGCGGAGTCAGTGCTTGGCGCGGCGGCACGTGCCGCGATCTGAGCCCGTGACTGCGCGCGCCTGACGCGCTAAACGCGTGACGCAATTCCAACCAGGCTCCTCCCTTGACCATTTTCACCGAGAATTTCTCGACCATTGCGTCGGGCTACGACATTGTCCTCTCCGACGTCTGGGGCGTCGTCCATAACGGCGTCGCCGCCTTTCCCGAGGCCTGCGACGCGCTGACGCGGTTCCGCGAGGGCGGGGGCACCGTGGTGCTGATCACCAATGCGCCGCGGCCGAACGGCGTGGTGGCGCGGCAGGTGGAGCAGTTCGGCGCGCCGCGTTCGATCTATGACGCCATCGTCAGTTCGGGCGATGTGACGCGCTACGAAATCGGCAGACGGCCTGGCCAGACCATCTTCCATCTGGGGCCCAAGCGCGATCTTGCGATCTTCGAGGGACTGGACGTGACCTTCGCGCCGCCCGAGACCGCAGATTACGTGATCTGCTCGGGGCTGTTCAATGAGGAGACCGAGACGCCGGAGAGCTACCGGGTGATGCTGGAGCGGATGCTCGAGCGCAATCTGTTCATGATCTGCGGCAATCCCGATGTCGTGGTCGAGCGCGGCGAGCAATTGCTCTACTGCGCAGGCGCGATCGCGGACCTGTATGCCCGCATGGGCGGCGACGTGCTGTATGCCGGCAAGCCCTATGCGCCGATCTACGATCTGGCGCTGTCGCTTGCCGAGCGTGCGCGCGGCCGGGCCGTCGACCGGAAAAGGGTGCTGGCGATCGGCGATTCGGTGCGCACCGATTTCAAGGGCGCGGCTGCCTACGGCATCGATTGCATGTTCGTCACTGCCGGTATCCATGCCGCCGAGTTCGGCGGCCGCGAGGATCCGGACCCCGATGCGGTGGAGCGTGTGCTGATTGCCGAAGGCGGCAAGCCGCGCGCGATCGCCAGGAAACTGAAGTGGTAGCTACGCCGCAAAATGCGGCTGCTGTTCGAACACCGCATCGATCTTGCTTTTCAGGGTCGCGGCGTTGAACGGCTTGACGATGTAGTTGCTGACGCCCGCTTTCTTGGCCGCGATCACGTTTTCGGTCTTGGATTCGGCGGTGATCATGATGAACGGCACCGACACAAGCTCCGGATCGGCGCGCATTTCCGTCAACAGGTCGTAGCCGGTCATCGGCTCCATATTCCAGTCGGAAATTACGAGGCTGTAGCGCTTCTCGCGCAGCCGGCGCAACGCGCTCAGTCCGTCGCAGGCATCGTCCACGTCGGTGAATCCGACCTGACGCAGCAGGTTGCGGATGATCCGCACCATCGTGGTGTAGTCATCGACGACCAATACGGGCATCGAGAGATCGACCGACATCGGCTCACGCTCCGTCATCTGCGACGAAAATTGTCCGCCGCACCCCGTCAGAATTCTGCCCAAGGTATGCCAGTGTAACGCGGGGCGCCTTGAACATCCGTTAAGCGCGCAAGATTTGCGGGCGGCCTCTGTCGCTGCCCAAAAGCCCCGCAAAATCTGCCTAAAGACGCATTGCCCGTCGCATTGTGTTGCCGCACTTTAGAATCCGTTAACCGCAACCTAGAATGCCGCATGAACTCTGCTCCCGCCAAAGCCGCCGTCGACCCGCGGATGGTCCGCACCCTCTGCTTCGAGGATCTGCATATCGGCATGCGCGAGACGCTGATGAAGACGGTGATGGAAACCGACGTGGTCGGCTTCGCCAACATTTCCGGTGACGAGAACCCGATCCATCTCTGCGACACCTATGCGCAGGGCACGCGCTTCGGCCAGCGTATCGCGCACGGGCTTTACACCGCGAGCCTGATCTCGGCGGTGCTCGGCACGCGGCTGCCCGGGGCGGGCGCGGTCTATCGCTCGCAGACCCTGAACTTCCACGCCCCGGTCAGGATCGGCGATGTCGTGACGGTCGTCGTCGAGGTGATCGAACTGGTGCGGGAGGGGCGCAAGGTGCGGCTGCGTTGCGAAGCGCTGGTTGACAATGCGGTGGTGCTGGACGGTGAGGCGATCGTGTCGGTGCCGGGCCGGCCGAAGGGCTAGCTTCGACGGCCGCTTGACTCGCGGCGGCGGCGGGCCGAAACGGTTCGTATCGACAATCCAGCCCCGCGCTCAATGCCGCAATCCGAACGCCAGAAGCCGTTTGTGGTGGTCCGTGACGACGGGCCCGAAGCCGAAAAGCTGCGCGGCGCCGTGGTCGCGATCGGCAATTTCGACGGCGTGCATCGCGGCCATCGCTCGGTCATCGATCTCGCCATGAAGCGCGCCGCTGCGGCTGGCGCGCCGTCTGCGGTGCTGACGCTGGAGCCGCATCCGCGCAGCTATTTCCGTCCCGACGTGCCGCTGTTCCGTCTCACGGATGAGCGCCAGAAGCTTCGTCTGCTGGCATCGACCGGGCTCGACGGCGCGGTGGTGCTGACCTTCAACGCCGCGCTGGCCGGGCTGCCGGCGGAGCAATTTGTGTCGGAGATTCTGGTCGGGCGGCTGGGCGTGAGCGGGGTCGCCATCGGCTTCGATTTCCATTTCGGGCAGGGGCGGGGCGGTTCGCCCGCGTTTCTGACCGAGGCCGGGAAGCGCCACGGATTTCCGGTCGATGTCGCGCCGAAGCTCGAGGACGAGGGGCGGCCGGTCTCGTCCGGCACCATCCGCACGGCCCTCGAAGCGGGCCGCGTGGTCGAGGCGGCCGAACTCCTGGGTTACCCCTGGTTCGTCTCCGGCGAGGTCATTCACGGCGAGAAGCGCGGCCGCGAGATGGGATTTCCCACGGCCAATCTGCGGCTCGACCCGGCCTGCGGCCTCAAGCACGGCATCTACGCCGTCCGGGTCGGCATCGGGGACGCGCGCTACGATGGGGTTGCGAGCTTCGGCCGCCGCCCGACCTTCGACAACGGTGCGCCGCTGCTTGAGGTGTTCCTGTTCGGCTTTTCCGGCGATCTCTATGGCAAGGTCATCGATGTTGCGCTGATCGGCTGGATCCGGCCGGAAGAGAAGTTTGCCTCGATGGAGGCGCTGATGGCCCAGATGAATCTCGATGCCGAGCGGGCCCGCGACGCGCTCGCCCGCAGTCCGGGCGCATTTCCCCCGCTCGGTCAGATTTGACCCGATCCGGGCCGGATCGCGCCTTTTCGCATCGCGGCACGCCTG
Source organism: Pseudorhodoplanes sp. (assembly GCF_046289595.1). Taxonomy (GTDB): domain Bacteria; phylum Pseudomonadota; class Alphaproteobacteria; order Rhizobiales; family Xanthobacteraceae; genus Pseudorhodoplanes. The sequence continues at coordinate 394 of NZ_JBKBVB010000159.1, read as the reverse complement.
CTACACACGCCCCGCCAGAGGCCATTTCCCGACATGACGAAGACCGAACGCGACTATTCCGAGACCCTGTTCCTGCCGCGCACCGAATTTCCGATGCGCGCCGGCCTGCCCGAGCGCGAGCCGTTGCTGCTCAAGCGCTGGAAGGACGAGAACCTGTACCGCAAGCTGCGCGAAGCCGCCAAGGGCCGCGCCAAATTCATCCTGCATGACGGCCCGCCCTACGCCAACGGCAACATCCATATCGGCACCGCGCTCAACAAGATCCTGAAGGATGTGGTGACGCGCAGCCAGCAGATGCTGGGTTACGATTCCAATTATGTGCCGGGCTGGGACTGCCACGGACTGCCGATCGAGTGGAAGGTCGAGGAGGAAAATTATCGCGCGAAGAACAAGG
>NZ_JBKBVB010000158.1:0-8793 GCF_046289595.1 Pseudorhodoplanes sp. | reverse complement strand
CTTCACCTTGCGCATCACCATCGCCGCCTTGCCGAGGCCGAAGGCGAGCGTCACGGCGGTGCGGATCACCGAGACCGGATCGCGGCCGCGCAGCGTGTCGCTCGGCACCACATGCATGGCGGTGAAATGCTCGTTGTATTTCGCCGCGCGGCTGTCGGTGGCGAGCACGGTTGGGATGCCGCGCCGGGCCAGCGCCGCGCTCAGCGCCTCGGCGGGAAACAGGTGTCCGCCGGTGCCGCCGGCGGCGACCATGACAAGGGGCGATGCGGGGGACGGAGCCGGGAGGGTCATGGCGGAACTTTAGACGGCGATCGGTGCGGATAGAAGCGCAGCCCGGACGATTTCCCGCGCCCGCAGCCGGGCCTCAGGCCGAAGCGGCCCGCACCATTCCGCCGCGGCCAAGGCGTTCGGCGCGCGGGCGCTCGCGGGTCAGGGCCAGCACCATGCCCATGCCATAGGCGAGCGAGAGCAGCGACGAGCCGCCATAGGAAATGAACGGCAGCGTCATGCCCTTGGCCGGGATCAGGTGCAGGTTCACCGCCATGTTGATCGCCGACTGGGTGCCGAACAGGATCGCGAGGCCGGACGCCGCATAGCGCGCGAACGCATCCTGCGCCGCCATCGCCCGCGACAGCACCCGGATCACGATGAAGGCGAACAGCGCCAGCACGATCAGGCACAGCACGATGCCGAATTCCTCGGCCGCGACCGCGAAGATGAAGTCGGCATGGCTGTCGGGAAGGATGCGCTTGACCGTACCCTCGCCCGGGCCCTGCCCGAGCCAGCCGCCGCGCACGAAGGATTCCACCGCATTGTCGACCTGGAAAGTGTCGCCCGACGACGGATCGAGGAACCGCTTCATGCGGCGCGCCACATGCGGCACCGTCAGATAGGCAAGGCCGAGGCCGCCGAGCGCGGTGGCGCCGATCCCCGCGACCCAGATCAGCCGCATCCCGGCCATGAAGAACAGCGCGCACCACACCATCGCAATCAGCATGGTCTGGCCGACATCGGGCTGCAGCATCAGGAGCGTCACCACGAGGCCGAGCAGCACAAGCGCCAGGGTGTTGGCGGGCATGTCCGGCTTGCGCGCAGACTCCGAGAACAGCCAGGCGATCAGCACCACGAACGAGGGCTTGACGAATTCCGAGGGCTGGATGTTGACGCCGGCGAGCACGATCCAGCGCCGCGCGCCCTTGATCTCGGTGCCGAAGACCAGCGTCGCCGCGAGCAGGACGACGCCGATCGCAAACACGATCAGCGCCAGCCTGCGGATCTGCGGCGGCGACAGCAGCGAGGTGCCGAGCAGGATGGCGATGGCCGGGATCAGGTAGAAAATCTGCCGGTTGACGAAATGAAACGGATCGAGCCCGAGCTTGGCGGCGACCGGCGTGCTGGCGGCGAGCAGCAGAATGATGCCGGCCAGCATCAGCGCGCCCAGCGCCGCGAGCGTCAGGCGGTCCATGGTCCACCACCAGGCCGCGAAAGGCGAAAGCTGCGTGCGCGAAATCATGGACGCCCCCGGAGGCTCAAATTCGCCTGCCGGGGTTTAGGTTTGATTAATGAAGGTCTTCACCAGATCGCGGAAGCGGTCGCCGCGCACCTCGAAATTCGGGAACTGGTCGAACGAGGCACAGGCCGGCGAGAGAAGCACCACGGCGGGCTTGCCGGCGGCGAGTGCATCGCGCGCGGCATGGTCCACCGCAACCTCCAGCGTGCCGCACCGGGCAACCGGCACCCTGCCCTCAAGCGTTCCGGCAAAATCCTCTGCGGCCTGTCCGACCAGATAGGCCTTGGCGATGCGCGGAAAGAATTCGGCCAGCCCCGCAATGCCGCCTTCCTTCGGCAGTCCGCCTGCGATCCAGTAGATGTTGTCGAACGAGGCCAGCGCCTTGGCCGCGGAATCCGCGTTGGTCGCCTTGGAATCGTTGACGAACAGCACCGCGCCGTTGGTCCCGATCTGCTCCATGCGATGCGCAAGACCGGGGAAGCTGCGCAAGCCCTCCTGCAGCGTCTTGTCATCGACCCCGAGCGCCGAACATGCGGCGACGGCGGCCACCGCATTCTGCATGTTGTGCCGCCCGCGCAGCGAGCCAATGCCGGTGAGGTCTGCGATGTCCTCGGCCTCGCTGCCGCCGGTGCGGTAGATGTTGTGCTCGCCGCCGACATAACCGTGCGGCACGATCTCCTTGATCGAAATCGGCACGATCGTGCGCCGCATTGCCATCAGATTCTTCGCCATGCCGCGCCCGTAATCGTCGTCGACGCCGACGATGCGAATCTTGGCGCGGCCGAGGATCCGGCTCTTCACCGCCGCGTAATTCTCGATAGTGCCGTGCCGGTCGATGTGATCGGGCGTCACATTGAGCATGATGCCGACGGTCGGATCGATCGACGGCGCGAGATCGATCTGGTAGGACGAGCATTCAATCACGTAGTGACGTTCCGGCGAAAGCGGTGCGAGGTTGAGCACCGGCACGCCGATATTGCCGCCCATCTGCACGTCGCGGCCCGCGTGGCGAAGCAGATGCGCGATCAGCGCCGTGGTGGTGGACTTGCCGTTGGTGCCGGTGATAGCCACGAAGGGTGCATCGGGGGCGTGCTTGCGCCGCTCGCGGCAGAATAATTCGACATCGCCGATGATCTCGACGCCGTTGTGGTGCGCAAGCTGCGCCGACCAATGCGGCTTCGGATGGGTCAGCGGTACGCCGGGGGTGAGGATCAGCGCGGCGACCGTCGTCCAGTCGATACCGCGCAAGTCCGCCGTGCCGACCTTCGCCTCGGCTGCCTGCGCGACTTTGTGCGCGTCATCGTCGAAGGCGATAACATGGGCGCCGCCCGCGATCAGCGCGTGGCAGGTCGCAAGCCCCGATCCGCCGAGGCCGAACACCGCGACGGTCTTTCCGGCGAAGCTGGTGACCGGGATCATCGCAGTTTCAGCGTCGACAGCCCGATCAGCGCCAGCATGATCGAGATGATCCAGAACCGGATCACGATCTGCGGTTCGGTCCAGCCCTTCTGCTCGTAATGATGATGGATCGGCGCCATGCGGAACACGCGCTTGCCGAATAGCCGGAAGGAGATGACCTGCACGATCACCGACACCGCCTCCAGCACGAACAGCCCGCCGATGATGGCCAGCGCGATCTCGTGCTTGGTCGCGACGGCAATCGTGCCGATGAGGCCGCCAAGCGCCAGCGAGCCGGTATCGCCCATGAAGATCGAGGCAGGCGGCGCATTGTACCAGAGAAAGCCGATCCCCGCCCCGATCACCGCGCCGCATAACACCGCAAGTTCGCCGGTGCCGGCGACATAGTGGATCTGCAGGTAATCGGCGAACAGCGCGTTGCCGGCGAGATAGGAGATGAGGCCAAAGCTGAGCGCCGCGATGATGACCGGCACGATGGCGAGACCATCGAGACCGTCGGTGAGGTTCACCGCATTGCCGGCGCCGACGATGATGAAGGCGCCGAATACGATGAAGAACCATCCGAGATCGACGATCAGATCCTTGAAGAAGGGAAAGGCAAGCGACGTTGCAAAGGCCGGACGGCCGAGCTGGGCGATGGCAAGACAGGCCAGCACCGCAACGATGGCTTCCGCGGTCAGCCGCAGCTTGCCGGAGAACGCGGTATAGGCCTGCTGCTTGGTCACCTTCAGGTAATCGTCATAGAAACCGATCATGCCGAAGGCCACGGTGACGCCGAGCACGATCCAGACATACGGATTGTAGACATTGGCCCACAGGATGGTGGAAGCGGTCACCGCGAAGATGATCATCAGCCCGCCCATGGTGGGGGTGCCGATCTTGCTCTTGAGGTGAGACTGCGGGCCGTCCTCGCGGATCGGCTGGCCCCGGCCCTGCGCGGCGCGCAGCCAGTCGATGATCGGGGAGCCGGCGATGAACATGAACAACGCCGCCGTCATCAGCGCGCCGCCGGTGCGGAAGGTGATGTAGCGGAAAATGTTCAGGGCCGGGAACTGGTCTGAAAAATCGGCAAGCCAGGTCAGCATGCGGCGGTCAACCTTGCGCTGCGTCCATGGCGGTCCGCGGCGCGAATTTCCGCTGCAGCGCCTTGACGATCGGCGTCATTTTCGAGCCAAACGAGCCCTTGATCATAATGGCATCGCCCCCCGACACCGCACCGAGGATCTGCGGTTCGAGCGCCTCGGAAGAACTTGCATATCCGCCCCGGCGGCCGGGGGGAAGCGCCTCCCACAGATTTCGCATTTCCGGACCGGAACAGAACACCAGATCGATGCCATGATCGGCGATCGGCTCCGCAAGGCCGCGATGCAGTTCGGCCGATTGGGCGCCCAATTCCAGCATGTCGCCGAGAACGGCGATGCGCCGGCCGCGCGGACCGGTTTGCGCCTGTCCAAGGAGCGCAATGGCCGCGGCCATGGACACCGGATTGGCATTGTAGCTTTCGTCGATCAGCAGCGCCGGTTCACCCGCGGTCTCCAGCGTGATGCGGGTGCCGCGGCCGCTCGCCGGCTGAAGATCGGTCAGCGCCAAGGCCGCGAGCGCAAGGTCGGCGCCCGCGAGCTTCGCTGCCGCCAGCACAGCGAGCGAATTCATCACGAGATGCTTGCCCGGTGCGCCAAGCTTGTAGGTGACGTCGTCGCCGATAATGCGTGCCTGCACCGTGGAGGTCTCGGACTGCAGCATGCATTTGACGAGCTGTGCATCGGCGCCGGCTTCCTCGCCGAACGACACGACGCGGGAGACCCGCGCATCGAGCGCGCGGTCGCACAGCCGGTTGAACTGGGCATTGTCGCGGTTGAGGATGGCGATGCCGTCCTCGACCAGCCCTTCGAAGATTTCCGCCTTGGCGTCGGCGATGCCGTCGATCGATTCGAAAAACTCGATATGGACCGGGGCGATGGCGGTGACGATGGCGATGTCGGGCCGCACCAGGCGCGACAGCGGGCCGATCTCGCCCGCGTGATTCATGCCGAGTTCGAACACGGCAAAGTCCGCGTCCGCAGGGCAGCGCGACAGCGACAGCGGCACGCCCCAATGATTGTTGTAGGAGGCGGCGGATGCGTGGGTCTTGCCCTGGCGCGAAAAGACGAGTCGCAGCGCTTCCTTGGTCGAGGTTTTGCCGACCGAGCCGGTGACCGCGATCGCCTTGCCGGCGAGGCGCGCCCGCGCGGCGCGGGCGAGATTGCGCAGCGCTTCCAGCACATCGTCAACGACAAGCAGCGGCGCCCCGGCGGGGAGCGTGGCGCGCTTTGCCTTGGAGACCACGGCAAGGCCTGCTCCCGCCTTTAACGCGGCCTCGACGAAATCGTGGCCGTCGCGATTGCCGCCGGTGATGGCAAAGAAGGCATCGCCCGCCTCGAGGGTGCGGCTGTCGATGGAAATGCCGTCGGCCGTTCGCGGCAGCGGCCCCTCGCCGCGCGCCTGCATGGCCGCGGCCATCGCCTCCACGGTCCACAAGCCCTTCGCGCTCATCCCCTCCGGCTCCCCATGCCCCGCAAGGCCGTCGCGACCGCATCATGGTCGCTGAACGGCAATACCCGGTCGCCGACGATCTGGCCACTTTCGTGGCCCTTGCCGGCAATCACCAGTACGTCACCGCTTTTGAGGTCGGCAATGGCGGACCGGATCGCCTCGCCGCGGTCGGCAATTTCAGTTGCGCCCGGCGCGGCTTTCAGGATGTCGGCGCGGATCGCCGAAGGATCCTCGCCGCGCGGGTTGTCGTCCGTCACGATGACGCGGTCGGCCTTCTCGGCGGCGATCGCGCCCATGATCGGCCGTTTGCCCGCATCGCGATTGCCGCCGCAGCCGAACACCACGACGAGCCGGTTTTTCGCATAGGGCCGCAGCGCCTCCAGCGTCTTGGCCAATGCGTCGGGCTTGTGCGCGTAATCGATGAAGACCGGCGCGCCGCCGGATTGTCCGGCGAATTCCAGCCGGCCCCTGGCGCCTTCCAGATCCTCAAGCGCCGCGAAGACGGTTTCCGGCGCGGTGCCGGTCACAAGCGCAAGTCCGGCCGCCACCAGCGCATTCTCGATCTGGAATTCGCCGACCAGCGGCAGATGCAGTTCATAGCGGCGCTTCTCATATTGCAGCGTCAGCTTCTGCGCGTAACCGTCGATGCGGCTCTTCTCGATGCGGATATCGTCGCCGTCGCGGCCGACCGTGAACACACGCAATCCCCGCTTCGATGCGGCATCGATCACCCGCGCCGAAACCTCGTGATCGGCCGAGATCACTGCAGCGCCATCCGGCACGATCAGCTCCTCGAACAGCCGCAGCTTGGCGCGCAGATAGGCTTCCAGATCGGGATGGTAATCGAGGTGGTCGCGGCTGAGATTGGTGAAGCCGCCGGCGGCAACGCGCACGCCGTCGAGCCGGTGCTGGTCGAGGCCGTGCGAGGAGGCCTCCATCGCCAGATGCGTGACGCCTTCGCCGGCGAGGTCGTCGAGCATGCGATGCAGCGCCACCGGGTCGGGCGTGGTCAGCGAGCCGTAGGTCTCGCCCTTCGGCGACACCACGCCGATGGTGCCGATGCTGGCCGCCGCATAGCCGGCCGCCTTGAAAATCTGCCGGGTAAAGGCCGCGACCGAGGTCTTGCCGCTGGTGCCGGTGACGGCCGTGATGGTGCCGGGCTGGCGCGGATGGAGTTTCGCCGCGGCCAGCGCCAGCGCCCGCCGCGCATTCGGCACGACGATCGCCGGAATGCCGAGCCCTTCGGCCGGGCGCTCGGACAGGATCGCGGCCGCGCCCGCTCTTGCCGCATCGGCGGCAAAGCGCAGGCCGTCGTCGCGGGCGCCGGCGATGGCAACGAACAGGTCGCCCGGCTTGACCGCGCGGCTGTCGGCGGTGACGCCGCCGATGTCGGTGGTACCGGTGGCGGGGTCGGTCGCGGCGATGCCGTCGAGGATGTCGGAAAGCTTCATTGCCGCGATGTTTCATGCCCCGTGCGGCGGGGCAAGCGCCTTATTTCGCGCGGCGCGGTTGTTTTTACCGCGCGCCGGTTTTTGTCGCTCTGGCCGAAGCGGTTACGCCAAGAATCAGCTGGTCGGCCGGCGGCAGGTCGAAGCGCGGCTCGATCCCCAGCAACGGCGCGATCCGGGCAATCACCTTGCCCGCGGTCGGCGCGGCGTTCCAGCCGGAGGTGGCATAGCCCTTGGTCTCGGCCAGCGGTTGCGGCTCGTCGAGCATGATCAGGACCAGATATTTCGGCTGGTCGGCGGGCAGCACCGCGGTGAAGCTGGTCAGAAGCTTCGACTTGGAATAGCGCCCGTTGATCACCTTCTCCGAGGTTCCGGTCTTGCCCCCGACATAGAAACCCTTCACCTCGGCGCGGCTCGCCGATCCCTTCTCGGCATTGAGCCGCATCAGATAGCGCATGCGGAGCGAGGTCTCGGGCTTCACCACCTGGCGCGCGAGCTTGGCCGCCTCCTCCTCACTGCGCTTCAGGAAGGTCGGCGGAATAAGCTTGCCGCCATTCATCAGCGCATTGATGCCCATCACCGCCTGCAGCGGCGCGACCGACAGGCCGTGGCCGAAGGCGATGGTCACCGTGTTCAGTTCGCCCCAGCGCCGCGGCACCAGCGGCTCGGCGCTTTCGGGAATTTCGGTGCGCAGCCGGTCGAGCTGGCCGAGCTTCTTCAGGAATTGCTTGTGATGCTCGACGCCGAGCCCGAGCGCCATCCGTGCGGTTCCGATATTCGACGAATAGGTGAAGACTTCCGGCAGCGACAGCACGCGGCGCTGGGCGTGGAAATCGTTGATGGTGAAGCGGCCGTAGCGCAGCGGCTGGCGGGCATCGAGCGCGGAGCCAAGCGTGTATTTGCCGGAATCGAGCGCCATCGCCACCGTCAGCGCCTTGAAGGTCGAGCCCATCTCGAACACGCCGGTGGTGAGCCGGTTGATGCGGTCCTTGTCCAGCGCCTCGCGCGGATCGTTCGGATCGTAATCGGGCACCGACACCATGGCGACGATCTCGCCGGTATTGACATCGGTGACCAGACCCGCCGCGGCTTTCGCCTTGAATTTCGCCCGCGCCGCAAGCAGTTCAGCGCGCATGGCGTGCTGCACGCGAAGATCGAGGGCAAGCTCCACCGGCTTCTGCAGGCGGTCATTGGCGAAGCCGAGCGAATGCAGGTCGGCGAGGCCGTTGCGATCGAGCCATTTCTCGATTCCGGCGATGCCTTGATTGTCGATATTCACATGCCCGATCAGATGCGAGACCGACGCGCCGTTCGGATAGACTCGCTTGTTCTCGGACCGAAAGCCGATGCCGGGAATGCCGAGCCGGTGGATCTGCTCGCGCTGCGCCTTGGTGATCTCGCGCCTGAGCCAGACGAAGCCCTTGCGCGACGACAGGCGCTCGCGCAATTCGCCCGCATTCATGTCCGGCATGGTGGCGGTGAGCAGTTCCACCGCCTCGTCGACATCGATGATGCGGCGCGGCTCGCCGAACAAAGATGGCATGCGCACATCGGTCGCCAGCACTTCGCCGTTGCGGTCGAGAATGTCGGGCCGCGCGGTGGCGACGATATCGCCCGAGGCGCGGCGCACCTGCTGGCCGTCCGCGGCCGCGCCGAGATAGACCATGCGGCCGGCGATCACGGCATAGACGCAGGCAAAGCCCAGAATGATGACGCCGATGCGGGCGCGGCTCTTGGCGTCGCGGTCGATGCCCTGCCCGTAGAGCAGCCGCTCGATCAGCCGGGGCTTGCGCGGCGCGGCCTGTTCGCTCTGGATCATCGCCCGCTCCCGGCGCCGACCGAACCGGTCGTCGCGGCGTCGTCCGCGCCGATCAGCGCCGCGAT
>NZ_JBKBVB010000157.1:0-8825 GCF_046289595.1 Pseudorhodoplanes sp. | reverse complement strand
GCGGTGGCCGTGCGGGCGCGCGAGACGTGGCGCGCCGCATGGAGGCCCAAGCTGCTGGGTTCCGGCGAAGGATGCGCCTTCGTCACTTGGGGGACCGTGGTGGCCGGACCGAGTACGGACGCCACATCCGGAAAGGTTCAGGTCAGGTCGTCGCAGCGGTGGATAGGTTCGTCAGTCCACCGGGGGTCCAGCGGAGCAAGCCTTCAAACACCGCGCGCGGAACGCCGGAATTTTTCGGCGGTCCGTGGTGACTGCAATCTCGTGTGCTCTACCGATTCGCACACGAGGCCATGGGCTGGCTGAAAGCCCGGCGTTCCGCGCGCCCTTGCGCATCGGGTGTACCCGATGCGCAAAACGAAAGAAGGGCCACGGGTTTTGAAATTGGGCGCGCCCGCGCCGTCACAACAACAGGGCCGGCGGAGCTTTACCCGCATTGTCCCCTCCCTTGCTCTCGCCTGCCCGCCGCCGCATAGTCCGCGCCATTCGCGCGGGGCCATACGCCCGGCCCGGCGCATCCAAACACGTCTCCCAGGGGGAAACATGAAGCTTGTGCGTTACGGCCCGGCCGGCCGCGAAAAACCCGGCATCGTCGATTCCGACGGCAAGATTCGCGATCTGTCCCGCATCGTGAAAGACATCGACGGCGCGATGCTGGCGGATGGCGGCCTCGCCAAGATCAAGAAGGCCAATCTCGCCCGGCTGAAGGTGGTGCCCGGCAAGCCGCGGCTCGGCCCCTGCGTCGGCAACGTGCGCAACTTCATCGCCATCGGGCTGAATTATTCGGATCACGCCGCCGAGGCCGGCATGCCGATCCCGAAAGAGCCGATCATCTTCAACAAGGCGCCGACCTCGATCTGCGGGCCGAACGACAACACCATCATCCCGAAGGATTCGACCAAGCTTGATTACGAGGTCGAGCTCGGCATCGTGATCGGCAAGCGCGCGCGCTATCTCGATCGCGCCAAGGCAATGAGCGCAGTGGCGGGCTATTTCGTCTCCAACGATGTTTCGGAACGCTCCTTTCAGATCGACCGCTCCGGCGGGCAATGGAACAAGGGCAAGGGCTGCGAGACTTTCGGTCCGATCGGGCCGTGGTTCGTGACGCGCGACGAGATCAAGGATCCGCAGAATCTCGACATGTGGCTCGACGTCAACGGCGAGCGCCGCCAGACCGGCAATACCCGCACCATGATTTTCGGGGTCGAGCATCTGGTCTGGTATTGCTCGCAGTTTTTCGTCATGGAGCCGGGCGACATCATCGTCACCGGCACCCCGCCGGGCGTTGGCTTGGGCTTCAAGCCGGAGCCGAAATTCCTGAAGGCGGGCGATGTGGTCACGCTCGGCATCGAAGGGCTCGGCGAGCAGCGGCAGAAGATCGTGGCGCTGAAGACGTAGACCGCGGCGGCCTGCCCCTCCGCTCGTCCCCGCGAAGGCGGGGACCCAGCGCACCAGCAAACCTGGATTCCCGCTTTCGCGGGAATGAGCGGAGTTTGCGGCCTAGCCCCGCGCCTCCAGCACGGCGCGCAGTGAAATCCTCGACCACGCGCCGATCCGCTCGCGGAACGCCAGATAGGAATCGTGCACCTTGCGCGATTTGCCGCTGCGCGCGGCGAGTTCGGCCAGCACATCGGCGGATTCCTTGCCGGCGGCTGCGATCAGATCGGCCGGAAAGGTCATCAGCTTCACATTGTGCTGCGTGACCAGCGCATTGAGCGCCTCGACATTCAGCCGCTCCATTTCCGAGAGCGCGAATGCAGCTTCGGCGGCGCAGGCATGCGAGACGATCGCCTTCATCTCGGCATCGAGGGCGTTCCAGGCCTTGAGCGAGACGATGGCCTCGCCGGTGCCGTTCGGCTTGTTGAAGCCCGGCGCGTAATACATCGGCGCGACGCGATAGAGACCGAGCGCGATATCGGAACTCGGCCCGACGAATTCGGCGGCGTCGAGCACGCCCGATTGCAGGCTGGTGAGGATTTCGGCGGGCGGCGTGGTCTGCGGCGTTGCGCCGAGCCTTCGATACACTTCCCCGCCAAGCCCGAGCGAACGGATCTTGACCCCGCGGATATCCTCGCGGCTCCTGATCTCGCGGCGGAACCAGCCGCCCATGCACACGCCGGTATTGCCGGCCATGAACGGCTTGACCCCGAGCGGCGCGTAGAGCTCGTCCCACAACGCCTGCCCGCCGCCGGCATCGACCCATGCGACATGCTCGTTCGGCGTCAGCCCGAACGGCACCGTGGTGTAGAACACCGCGGCCGGCTCCTTGCCCTGCCAGAAGAACGAGGCGGTGTGGCCCATCTCGGCGACGCCGCCGGCGACGGCATCGAGCACTTCGAAAGCCGGCACGACTTCGCCTGCCGCTGAGACAACGATCTCGAGACGCCCGCCGGACAGCGTCTTGATGCGCTCGGCGACGCGTTCGGCGGACATGCCCGGCCCGGGCAGCCGCTTCGGCCAGGACGTGACCATGCGCCAGCGCTTGGTCTGCGCGCGGGCGACATTCGGGGCGGCAACGGCTCCTGCCAGTGCTGCGCCGGCGACGACATCGCGTCGGGTGATGCTCATTCAGTCTTTCCTTTCGCCCCACCAATGGTGGAAATGGTGCACCGGCCCATGGCCGTGTCCGATCTTCAATTGGTCCGACGCTGCAATCGCCGCGGTCACATAGGCCTTGGCCTCGCGCACCGCTTCGGCCAGCGGCAGGCCTTTCGCCAGACCGGCAGCGATGGCGGACGACAGGGTGCAGCCGGTGCCGTGGGTGTTCGCCGTGTCGATTCGCTCGGCGGCGAGCCGCGCCACCGAATGCGGCTCGATCAGGAGATCGACACTCTCTGCGCCCGCAGCGTGACCGCCCTTCATCAGCACCGCCTTCGCCCCGAGCGCGAGCAGCTTCTCGCCCTGCTCCTGCATCTCGCTTTCGGTCTGCGCCATCGCGGTCTCAAGAAGCGCCGCCGCCTCCGGCAGGTTCGGCGTGATCAGCATCGCCTTCGGGATCAGAACGCGGCGCAACACGTCGACCGCTTCCGCCGCCAGAAGCCGGTCGCCGGACGCAGCGACCATGACGGGATCGAGGACCACTTTATTTTGCCGGTAACGGTCGAGCCCGTCCGCGACCGCGGCAATCACGTCCGGATGCGACAGCATACCGATCTTCACGGCATTCACGGCGAGATCGGAGAACACCGCATCGATCTGCGCGGTGACGAAGGACGGCGGCACATCGTGGATGCCGGTAACGCCCTTCGTATTCTGCGCCGTGAGCGCGGCGATTACAGAGGCGCCATAGACTCCGAGTGCGGAGAAGGTTTTCAGATCGGCCTGGATGCCGGCGCCGCCGCCGGAATCGGAGCCCGCAATGGTGACGGCGATCGCGGTCATGCGGCGCCCCGCAACCGCAGCCCGGCGTCAACGATGTCCCGCAGCCGCTTCGCCGCCTGGCCCGGATCCGGCGCGAGCGACAGCGCCGAGATCACCGCAATGCCGTCGGCGCCAGCCGCAATCACGTCAGCCGCATTGCTTTCGTCGATGCCCGCTATTGCTCCGACCGGCATATTCGGCGCCCGCTGACGAACACGCGATGCCAGCTCCGCAAAGCCCTTCGGCCGGACCGGTGGCTCGCGGTTGTCCTTGGAGGAGGTCTCGAACACACCGCCGATGCACACATAATCGAGCAGATCGAGCGGCGCCGCCTCGACCTGAGCGCGCGTCTTGATGGACAGCCCGATGATCGCCTCGCGGCCGAGCAGCCGCCTCGCATCCGCCACCGGCATGTCGTCCCAGCCGACATGGACGCCGTCGGCCCCGGCGGCGAGCGCGACATCGACGCGATCGTTGATCAAGAGCGGCACGAACGACCCGGCAAGCGCCGCCTTGATGGCGCGTGCCTGCTCGATCATGCGCAGCGTCGAGCCGGTCTTGTCGCGCAACTGCACCAGCGTCGCGCCGCCCTCCGCGACGCTGCGTGACAGCGCGGCGAGATCGTGTCCGCCATTCCGGTCCGGATCGACAAGCGCATAGAGCCGCAGATCGACACTCATCTGTAAGCCTTCATCGGGAAGCCTCGGAAACAACCCTGGCACGGGTCAGGATGGCGGCGCGGTCGAGAGCGAATAGCGCATCCAGAAAGTGAACGCCGAAGCTGCCGGGTCCGTTCGCAGCCTCGCCTGCGATATCGCCGGCAATGCCGAAAATCAGCAGCGCGGCGCTGGCGGCGCTGAAGGGATCGGGCTCGACCGCGAGCGCAGCCGCGAGCAGCGCCGATTCGGCGCAGCCCATGGCGGTGATCCGCGCCATCAGCAGATGGCCGTTGGCGATGCGCACTATCCTGCGGCCGTCGGTCACGAGATCGGTCTTGCCGGTGAGTGCGACAACAGTCCGGCGCTGTTTGGCAAAATCCTCCGGCGCGGCGCCGCCTGACAATTCCGTAAACTCGGCGGCGTTGAGCCGGATCGCGGACGGGCTGCGTTCGAGCAGCTTGCGCGCATGGTCGGCGCGTGGCGGCGAGCGGTCGATCAGCACCGGGTCGAGCACAAAAGGCTTTGCCATCCCGCTGATTGCGGCAAGCGCAGCATCCACCGCCGCACGCCGTCCGGCATCGAAGGTGCCGAGATTGACCAAGAGCGCGTCGGCGCGCGCGGCGAACGCGGCCACCTCCTCCGGCGACATCGTCATGGATGGCAACGCTCCCACCGCATGCAGCACATTGGCGGTAAAGGCCTGCGCCACATTATTGGTGATGCAATGCACCCGCGGCGACCGCTCGCGAAGGCGTTCGACCAGATCGGCGGCGTGTCCGGCGAAATCGACGGGGCTGACAAATCCGCCCTGGGGCGCGTGCATATCTCACTCCCTCCGCCGGCATGACCCGGATCAGGTTCAATGGGTTGGCGACCGGCGCCTCTCAGCGCGGCGGACGATCCGCCGCGCACCCCATGAGATTGCGACTATCTAGGCCGCACCGGCAGCCAATGCAAGCGTGGCCGAAAATGCGGCGCGACCACCCCGCCGACAAGGGCAAAAGGGTGATCGGCACATGCGAGCGCGCGTCTAGTTCGTGACCTTAACGCCTGCTGCCTTGATGACACCCGCCCATTTGTCGGTTTCCTTCTTGATGAAGGCGGCAAATTGCTCCGGCGTGGTCGGCCGTGCCACCGCCCCGCCCTGATCGATCCGCTGCTTAACGGTGGGATCGTTCATCGCGGCGACGAAGACCTCGTTCAGCTTCTTGATAATGTCGGGCGGCGTGCCGGCGGGCGCGATGAGTCCGAACCAGCCGATCGATTCGTAGTCTGGAATGCCGGCTTCGATGAAGGTCGGCGCATCCGGGACATGGCTGTCGCGTTCGCGGCTGGAAACCGCCAGCGCCTTGATCTTGCCATCCTTGATCATCGCCTGCGAGGACGGAATGTCGACGATGGCAAGCGGAATGTGGCCCGCGACCACGTCCTGGGTCGCAGGACCGGAGCCCTTGTAGGGCACCAGCGGGATTTTCACTCCGGCCAAATGGTTGAACAGCTCCGCCGACAGATGCATGGCCGTGCCGTTGCCGCCATGGCCGATGGTCAGCTTGCTGGCGTCTTCCTTTGCCAGCTTCACGACATCGCCGAGGGTCTTGCCCGAAAAGCCCGGTCCCGACACCATCACAAAGGGGATCGCCGTCAACAGCGTAATCGGCGCCAGATCCTTCTGCACGTTATACGGCATCTTGTCCTTGAGGCTGACATTGACCGCCAGCGCCCCAGCCGCGCCGATACCGATGGTGTAACCGTCGGGTGCCGCCTTGGCGACCGCATCCACCCCGATATCGCCGCCGGCACCGGGCCGGTTCTCGATCACAATCGGCTGCCCGAGAGCCTTTTCCAGATAGGGTTGCATGGCGCGCGCCAGAAGGTCGGTGCTGCCGCCTGGCGGGAACGTCACAATCAGCCGGATCGGACGGTTTGGATAACCTTGCGCTGCAGCAACAGCCGTCATGGACAAAAGAGCCGCAAGCCCAAGGGCTGCGACCCGCGCGAAAATCGACATCTCAGTTCCTCCCGAGCTTATCTTTGCTCCCGTGTCCAGCAATGATATGCGATCCGGCCACGTGTTAGAAGAGCAGCCACGGAATTTGCGGCACCGAGAGATGAGACAGGAAAAGACCAGCGTTCTGATCGTGGGCGGCGGCCCCGTCGGCCTCACCCTCGCCATGGACCTCGCCTGGCGGGGGATCGACGCCCTGGTGGTGGAAACGCGCTACCCCGGCGAACCGCCGAGCGTGAAATGCAACCACGTTTCGGCGCGCACCATGGAAACCTTCCGCCGGCTCGGCCTTGCGCAGAAGGTGCGGGACACCGGACTGCCGGCGGATTATCCGAACGACGCATCCTACCGCACCACCTCGACCGGAATCGAACTGGCGCGGATTCCGATCCCCGCCCGCAACGAGCGCTATACCGCGACCGGCGGTCCCGACACCTGGTGGCCGACGCCGGAACCGCCGCATCGCATCAACCAGACCTTCCTCGAACCGGTGATGTTCGCCCATGCCGCCGCCATGCCGGGCGTTCGGATTCTCAACCGCACCCAGATCGAGGATTTCGACCAGAGCGATCACAACGTCATTGCCACAGCGCGCGACCTGGACAGCGGCGAAACCTTCCGCATCGAGGCGAAATATCTCGCCGGCTGCGACGGCAGCCGCTCCATGGTCCGCCGCAAGATCGGCGCGACACTCTCCGGCACGCCGGTGATCCAGCGCGTGCAATCAACCTGCATCCGCGCGCCGCAGCTGCTCGGCATGATGCCGGGCAAGCGCGCCTGGATGTATCTGTCGCTCAATCCGCGCCGCTGCGGCACCGTGGTCGCGATCGACGGCAAGGAGACCTGGCTGATCCACAATCATCTCTATGACGGCGAGCCCGATTTCGATTCCATCGATCGCGACTGGGCGATCCGCACCATTCTCGGCGTCGGCGAGGATTTCGAATATGAGATCGTGTCGAAGGAAGACTGGACCGGACGGCGCCTGGTCGCCGATCGCTTCCGCGACCGGCGTGCCTTCATTTCGGGCGACGCCGCGCATCTGTGGATGCCCTATGCCGGCTATGGCATGAATGCGGGGATCGCGGATGCGATGGACCTGTCCTGGATGCTCGCGGCCGTCCTCAAAGGCTGGGCGCCGGCATCTTTGCTCGATGCCTATGAACGCGAGCGGCAGCCGATCACCGAACAGGTGTCGAAATTCGCCATGGAGATGGCGCTGAATAACATGCGCCAGCGCAAGGGGACACCGCCGGAAGTCGAACTGCCCGGGCCCGAAGGCGACGCGGTGCGCGCCCGCGTCGGCAAGGAAGCCTACGACCTCAACGTCCACCAATATTGCTGCGGGGGTCTCAACTTCGGCTATTTCTATGCCGGGTCGCCGGTCATCGCCTATGACGACGGCGAACCTCCGGCTTACACCATGTACGACTTCACCCCGTCCACAGTGCCGGGCTGCCGCGCGCCGCATTTCTTCCTGCCCAATGGCCGCTCGCTCTATGACCTGCTGGGGCCGGATTACTCGCTCTTGCGTTTCGATCCGGCGGTGGACGTCGAAGGCATGGTCGAAGCCGCCGCCCATCGCGGCGTACCGCTGGTGGTCGTCGACCTGCCGCCCGAGAGCGCGGGCGACCTCTATCCGCACAAGCTTGCGCTGGTGCGCCCCGACCAGCATATCGCCTGGCGCGGCGACACCGAGCCAACGGATCCGCTGGCATTGATCGACCTGATACGCGGCGCCGCCGTCGCCGCCGCCAGAAAGGCCGCGTGACATGAAACGCTTTGCCGCGACGATCCTGTTCTCGCTCGCGGCGGCGAGCCCCGCCCTTGCGCATACCGCGGAAGGACTCGGTGGCGGCGTTGCCAGCGGCTTCATGCATCCGCTGCTCGGCGCCGACCACATTGCGGCGATGCTCGCGGTCGGATTATGGGGCGCTTTTCTTGGTGCGCCCGCGATCTTCATCCTGCCGATTGTGTTTCCGCTGGTCATGGCGCTCGGCGGGGTGCTCGGCATTCTCGGCGTGCCGCTGCCGGGCATCGAGCTTGGGATTGCGATCTCCGCGGTCGTGCTCGGCCTGATGGTGGCGCTCGCGGCAAAGCCGCACCTTTGGATCGCCGCGCTTCTGGTCGGGGTTTTCGCGATTTTCCACGGCCATGCCCATGGCACCGAATTGCCGGGCGAAGCCAATGCGCTCGCCTATGCGATCGGCTTTGTCATCGCGACCGGCCTTCTGCATCTCGCCGGGATCGCCTTCGGATTGCTGACGCAATATCCGAACGGGCGGCTCGCGGTCCGCGCAGCCGGCGGCGCCATCGCGCTTGCCGGACTGGTTTTTCTCGGCCGCCTGATATGAGGCGGGCGGCGCTCGCCGCTGTCCTGATCTGTTTCGCGGCGGCCGACGCCCGGGCACATACCGTCTTGCCCGGCGTCCGCGGCTTTCCGGGCGGGCTCTTGCATCCGCTGCTGGTGCCCGCGCATGCGCTTGCGTTGATCGCGCTTGGGCTGATGGCTGCAACCCTGCCGCAGCGCGAGGCAGTCCGCGCGCTCACCGTGTTCGGCCTCACCGCAATTCTCGCTTTCGTCCCGATTGCCCTCGCCTACAGTGCGGAGCGGGCGGAGTTGTTGATCCTCTGTCTCGGCGGCGTGACCGGGCTCATTCTCGCAGCGGCGCTGGTGCCGCCGCTCTCCGTCGCCGCCCTGCTTGCGGCCGCGCTGGCGCTTGCGGTGATGTTCGATTCGGTGCCCCCGGTGCCCAGCATCGCAGAGACGTTGCTGTCCTTGACCGGCACCGCGTTCGCCGCAA
>NZ_JBKBVB010000156.1:0-8842 GCF_046289595.1 Pseudorhodoplanes sp. | reverse complement strand
AACTGTCGACGCTCGGCGATCCGCTGGCCGATTTCAGCTATCACCTGATGCAGTGGCATATGCCGCATTCGGAGAGCCGCGCCGGCACCGGCTCGCTGGCGGGGCTCGATCTGAACGCGCTCGGGCTGCCGTCTCTCTCCGACTATGTCGACCGTTATGTGAAGCGCACCGGTCTCGATCCGCGCCCGCATCTTCCCGCCTATCTCGCCTATAATTTCTTCCGCATCGCCGCGATTCTGCAGGGCATCATCGGCCGCGTGCGCGACGGCACCGCGACCAGTGACCACGCGCCCGCCAAGGCCGACATGATCCGGCCGCTCGCCGCCACGGCCTGGCGCTTTGCGCAGGAAGCGGGTGCGCGGTGAAGCGCGTGGCGCTTGCGCTGGGCGGCGGCGGCGCGCGGGGCCTGGCGCATATCGCGGTGCTGGAAACACTCGACGAGATGGGCATCCGCCCGGTCGCGATCGCCGGCACATCGATCGGCGCGCTGATCGGTGCGCCCTATGCCGCCGGCATGAGCGGCAAGGACATCCGCAAGCATGTCACGGCGCTGGCGCGCGATCGCGCCGGGCTGTTCAGCAAACTGGTCGCGGCACGCGCCGGCGGCAGCATCGGGTCGCTGATCGCATCCGGCTTTCGTACTGCCTCGCTGATCGATGCGGAGAAATTCTGCGCGCAGTTCCTGCCGGATGCCGTGCCGGAGACATTCGACGCACTGCAGATTCCGCTTACCGTGATTGCGTCCGACCTCTATGCGCGGCGGGAGGCCGCGATCTCGGCTGGCGCGCTGCGGCCCGCGGTGGCGGCCTCGATGGCGATTCCGGGCCTGAGCCGCCCGGTGATGGTCGAAGGCCGCGTCATGGTCGACGGCGGCGCGACCAATCCGCTGCCCTTCGACCGTGTGCGAGCAATTGCCGACATCGTGATCGCCGTCGATGTCGCTGGTCCCCCGGCCGCGGATTGCACGGCGATGCCGGATTCGCTCGAATGCTATTTCGCAACCGTCCTCGTGATGGCGCAGACCATCATCGACGAGAAGCTCAAATATGGCGCGCCCGACATCGTGCTGCGGCCCAATGTCGGCATTTTCCGTACGCTCGATTTCCTGCGGGCGAGCGCGATCCTGCGCGCCTCGGAGCCGGTGAAGGCCGAGTTGCGGGAGAAGCTTGGCTCGCTGCTGGCGGCGTAGCGTCACCGCCGCTCTCTGAAAAAATCCTTCAGCACGGCCGATGCCTCGCTTTCCCCGATCCCGCCATAGACCTCCGGCCGATGATGGCAGGCGGGCGACGCAAAGAACCGCACGCCGCTCTCCACCGCGCCGCCTTTGGGATCGGCCGCCCCATAATAGAGGCGGCGGATGCGGGCGAAGGAAATGGCGCCGGCGCACATCGCGCAGGGTTCCAGCGTGACATAGACATCGCAATCGGTCAGGCGCTCGCTGCGAAGCGCCTGAGCTGCTTGCCGGATCGCCAGCATTTCGGCATGCGCGGTCGGATCGCGGTCGCGGATGGTGCGGTTGCCCGCGCCCGCGATCACCTCGCCGTTCTGCACGACAACACAGCCTACCGGCACCTCGCCGGCGGCAGCGGCGGCACGGGCAAGGTCCAGCGCCTGGTCCATGAAGCTCTTCGACATTCGCATCCACGTCATGCCCGGGCTTGTTCGTCGCCACCACGCCCTTATACACATTCTTACGAAAACACGTGGATGGCCGGGTCAAGCCCGGCCATGACAGATGGCAAAACAGCAGCAAGAGACTCCCGCCGGCGACCGCATCGCCAAGGTGATGGCCCGCGCCGGGCTGTGCTCGCGGCGCGAGGCCGAGGCCTGGATCGCGCAGGGGCGTGTGTCGGTGAACGGGGCCGTCATCGCCTCGCCCGCCCTCAATGTCACCGCCGCCGACAAGATCGCCGTCGACGGCAAGGCCTTGCCGCAGCGCGAGCGTACGCGGCTGTTCCTCTATCACAAGCCGCGCGGCCTCGTGACCACGCATGCCGATCCGGAGAAGCGGCCGACCATCTTCGAAAAGCTGCCGAAAACGATGCCGCGCGTGGTCAGCGTCGGGCGGCTCGACCTCAACACCGAGGGACTGCTCCTCCTCACCAACGACGGCGGGCTGGCGCGCGTGCTCGAATTGCCGTCGACCGGCTGGCTGCGCCGCTATCGTGTGCGCGCGCATGGATCGATCCTGCAGCCGCAGCTCGATGCGCTGCGCAAGGGTGTCACGGTCAACGGCATCAGGTACGGCGCGATCGAGGCGACCGTCGATCGCCTGCAGGGTGCCAATGTCTGGCTTACCTTTGCCATCCGCGAAGGCAAGAACCGCGAGGTGCGCAATGTGCTGGAGCATCTCGGCCTGAAGGTGAACCGGCTGATCCGCGTGTCCTTCGGACCGTTCCAGCTGGGCGACCTGCCCGAGGGCGCGGTCGAGGAGGTGCGCACGCGGCATCTGCGCGAACAACTCGGCGAGCGGATTGCGACGGAAGCGGACGTCGATCTGACCGGGCCGATCTCCATTATCGACGAACCGGAAGATGAAGAGCCGATCGCGCCGAAAGCGCGCGGGCGTGGCAAACCGGAAAAGCCAGTGCAAACTGTCCGCGGGGAAGAGCCGAAGCCGAAAAGCAAGGCGAAGCAACTTCGTGAGCGCTTCCGCACCTCGGATCGCCCCGCCACCGGCCGCACCAAGCGCGATCCGCGCGCCAACCGCGCCAAACGGAAGCGCTGATGCGCATCGTCGGCGGCAGGTTCCGCGGGCGCACGCTGACGGGCCCGAAGTCTCACGGCATCCGCCCGACCTCGGACCGCACCCGGGAGTCGATCTTCAACATTCTCGCGCATGCCTATGGCGACCCGGTGGGAGGGGGGCGGGTGCTCGACCTGTTCGCCGGCACGGGGGCACTGGGCCTGGAGGCGCTGTCGCGCGGCGCGGCCTTTGCCTTGTTCGTGGATGACGGGGCGGAGGCGCGTGCGCTCATCCGCCAGAATATAGAGGCGCTCGGCACGGCGGGGATAAGTCGCATCTTCCGGCGCGATGCGACGAAGCTCGGCGACGTGCATCCGAACGCGCCGTTCTCGCTGGTGTTTCTCGATCCGCCCTATGGCAAGGGGCTGGCGGAGAAGGCGCTTGTCTCGGCGCGCGCCGGCGGATGGCTGAACGAGGATGCGCTGATCGTGGTCGAGGAAACGAAGGGCGTGTTCACTGCGCCGGAGGGTTTCGCGGAGATCGAGCGGCGCGACTACGACGACACCGAAATTGCGTTTCTCAAGCTCCAGTAAGCTGCGCTACTTCCTCCCGAACAGCCGCTCGATATCGCTCAGCTTCAGCTCCACATAGGTCGGCCGGCCATGATTGCACTGGCCCGAATTCGGCGTGACCTCCATCTCGCGCAGCAGCGCATTCATCTCCTCAGCCCTAAGCCGCCGTCCCGCGCGCACCGAGCCGTGGCAGGCCATGGTGGCGGCGACATGCATCAGCCGCCGTTCCAGCGGAAGCCCGTCATCCCATTCCGCCATATGCTCGGCGAGATCGCGCACGAGCGCAGCGGCATCGATTTCGCCGAGCAGCGACGGGGTCTCGCGCACCGCCACCGCACCCGGACCGAAGCTCTCCAACACCAAACCATACTTCGCCAGTTCACCGGCGTGCGACGTGAGCCGCTCTACATCGGTCTCGTCCATCTCCACGATCTCGGGGATCAGCAGGATCTGCCGCGCCACGCCGTCGCGCTCCACGGCAGCCTTCAATCGCTCATAGACCAGACGCTCGTGCGCGGCGTGCTGATCGACGATGACGAGTCCATCGCGGGTCTGCGACACGATATAGGTGTCGTGAACCTGCGCGCGGGCGGCTCCGAGCGGCTTGTCGAGTGCATCGGGGGCAGGAGCGATCGTCTCCACCCGCGCGCTCGCGGCTGCAGGACCGACATCGAATACTGCCTGCGCGGCTTCGGCGAGACCGAGGGCCGCATTGCCCTGTGTGGCAAAGGACTGCACCGGATACGGCGCCGACGGCGAACGCCGCCAATCCCAGCCACTTCGCGGCGGCGAGGACGCAGGCCGGAACGCACTCACCGTGGCCTCGCCGCCTGTACTCGCGGCGCGTCCAGCTTCGCGGGTCAAGGCCTCGCGCAGCGCGCCGAGGATCAGGCTGCGCACGAGACCCGGATCGCGGAACCGCACCTCGGTCTTGGCCGGATGCACGTTGACGTCGACCTCGCGCGGATCGATGGCGACGAACAGGGCAACCGAAGGATAGCGCCCGCGCGGCAGATAATCCGCATAGGCCGCAGACACTGCACCGAGCAGCAGCTTGTCGCGCACCGGCCGGTCATTGACGAACAGATATTGCGAAAGCGAATTGGCGCGGGTGTAGGTCGGCAGCGCCGCGAAGCCTTCGACCGAAAGGCCCTCGCGCCCTGCCCGCACCTCGACGGCATTGTCGCGGAAATCCGCGCCGAGAATATCGCCGAGCCGCATGAGACGTCCGGCCGGTCCGGGCAACGCCGCAGGCCAGGTGACATGCGCCCGCTCCTCGCCCGCCAGCGTGAAAGCGACGTCCGGCCGGCTCATCGCCAGACGCCGCACCACCTCGCGCACGGCCTCGCCTTCGGCGCGTTCGCTTTTCATGAATTTCAGACGCGCGGGGGTGGCATAGAACAGGTCGCGCACCTCGACCCGGGTACCGCCATTGAGCGCGGCCGGTGCGGGCGCGGATTTCACGCCGGCCTCGACGGTGAGGCCCCAGGCGTGCGGTTCGCTGGCGTGGCGCGTCACGACCGAGAGCTTCGAGACCGATCCGATGGATGGCAGCGCCTCGCCGCGAAAGCCGAGCGTTGCGATCGCCATCAGGTCGTCGTCGCTGGACAGCTTCGAGGTGGCATGGCGCTCGACGGCAAGATTCAGGTCGTCGCGCGTCATGCCGGAGCCGTCGTCGGTGACGCGGATCAGCCGCCGCCCGCCGCCATCGGTGACGATCTCGATTTTCTTTGCGCCGGCATCGAGCGCGTTCTCGACCAGTTCCTTCACCGCGCTCGCAGGCCGCTCCACCACCTCGCCGGCGGCGATGCGGTTGACGAGGGATTCGGAGAGCTGGCGGACGGGCATGGGGTGAGTTTACCGGATTCGCGGACCGGAAGCGCGCAAGCGCCGCCGCCCCTGTTCTTTGGCCGGCGCGGGGACGCCCGTCTTTCATGAAAATGTGAGGGGAATGATGCGCCGAAAGACGCAGGGCATTCCTGACATGCCGCCCGCCATTGCTGACGTGCGGCCGCCTCACGGCGCATCACCGGGCGGGATTGCGTCCGCCTGGCTCATTTCGCGGCGTTTTGGTGCGACGCGCAGTGCATCGCACTGACCTCGGGGCCGCGTTTGCGTACCTGCACCGCAGCGCAGGCCGTATCAGCGAGCTCCTCGCGCACGGGTCGTAGTGCCCGTAGAGCGGAGTCCCCGGGCCTCCCGGGAGTGCGGCTGACGAAGCCGCACCCGCAGGCGCCGCACCCCGCTCCATCGACCGGCGTCACCGGTTGACGCCCCTCTTGAGCGAGGTGGAAAGAGATTATGCTTTTATTCCTAACACGTCAAGAGGCAGATAAAACACCGTCGTCTCCGCGAAAGCGCGGACCCATAACCACCGCTCCGGAACATGGCTCCCCGCTGTCGCGGGGACGACTGAATCCGTGCATGATGCAGCAAGCCGCGGCGCTCAATCCAACCGCACCCGGCCGCGCATGCCCTTCACATCGGCGCGATGCTTCTTGCCCTCCAGCCGCTTCGTCCTGGACGCCTTGGTCGGCTTGGTGGCAACCCGCTTGACCGGCTTCACCGCGGCCTCGCGGATCAGCGCGACGAGCCGCGCGCGGGCTTCGGCGCGGTTGCGCTCCTGGGTCCGGGCAGTCTGCGCGATGATGACAAGAATGCCGTCCTTGGTCAGGCGTTTGCCCGCCAGCTTCATCAGCCGGAGCGCGACATCGTTCGGCAGCGAGAGCGAGCGCCGCACATCGAAACGCAATTGCACCGCGGTCGAGAGCTTGTTGACATTCTGCCCGCCCGGACCGGAGGCGCGCACGAAGCTCTCCTCGATCTCGTCCTCGTCGATTGCGATGGTGTCGGTGATGCGGATCATGGGGTTCACTGTAGCGGAATTCGGGCACCGGTATGCAATGCAGTCGTCCCCGCGAAACCGGGGACCCATACCCTGTGACGCTTCAAAAGAGATTCAGTGCAGCATTCAAACGGTCAGAGCGGTGGCTATGGGTTCCCGCTTTCGCGGGGACGACCGGCATCGCAAATGCGGGCCCGCATCATATCCGCTGCGCCAGCCACACGGTGTGGCCGTTGCAGGCGGGGTCATCGGCGATATGCCGCACGACGCGAAAACCGTGCGCCTCCAGAAGCGCGCGATACTCGTCCGGGTCAAGACTTGCGTGATAGAGCGGTTCGCCCTCAAAGGCGCCGCTGGCTTCGCCCTGCGCCGGGCCGCTGGTGAACATCAGCACAGCACGCGGCGCGGCATGGCCGCGGAAGATCGCGAACATGGCCCGCTGGTCGTCCGGCGTCAGGTGAAAGAAACTGTCCCAGGCGAGCAGGCCGTCGAATGTGCGGCCAAGCGATAGCATGCGCATGTCCGCGACCACCCAGTTCTGCCGCGGAAAGCGCGCACGCGCCATCGCGATCAATTGCGGCGAGGAATCGATGCCGGTGACGGCAAGACCGCGCGCAATGAGATCGCGCGCAAGCGGTTCGCCCATGCCGCAGCCGATATCGAGCACCGCAGCGTTCTCCGGAAGCAGGGCGGCAAAGGCATCGAGCCACGATTTCTCGAAGAGGCTGCGTCCGCGCAGGCGGTCATAGGCCTGCGCATGGCGGTCGTAGAGCGGGATGATGAAATCGGCGTCGGAGGGCATCCTACAGCGCCGCGCTACCCCTTCCCGGCCAGATAGCGCTTCGCCAGCACCTTGCCCTCTTCCACCGCGGGCTGATCGAAGGCGTCGACGCCGAGGAGATGCGCGGCGACAATCGTCTCCAGCATGAAATGCATGAGCAGTTCGCCGAGCGCGCGTTCGTCGATGGTCTCAAGATGCATGGTGCGGACCGGGCAGCCGTTCTTGGCCAACGTCTCGGCGGTGGCGCGGCCCTGCGCAGCGACGAGATCGCCGATGGTCCTGCCGCCGAAATCGGGTTCCCCGGCACGCCGGGCGAGGTCCGGATCGATCACCGGCCCCTTTCCTGCAACGCCAGTCGTGATCACGGTGAACAGCTTGTCGCGCGGACCTGCGATGAAGAGCTGCAACTGGCTGTGCTGATCGACCGGGCCGAGCGCACCGATGGGCGTCGTGCCCTTGCCGTCCTTGCCCAGGCTCTCGGCCCAGAGCTGCACATACCATTTGACGAATTTTTCCAGCCGGTCGGCATAGGCCATCACGGCGGAAATGGTCTTGCCCTTCTCTTGCGCCAGACCGATCGACAGCGCGGCGCCAAGTGCAGCCGGCACCTCCTGCGCGGGCTTGCCCGCCAGCACAGGTGCGAGCGCCGCGGCCGCGCCCTCGCGCAGCGCCACGATATCGAGCCCGAGGATTGCCGCAGGCAACAGGCCGACATTGGTCAGCGCCGAAAAACGGCCGCCGACCCCGGTATCGTGTTCGAGAAACTCAACACCTTCGGGCTCGAGCAGGTCGCGCAGGGCGTTGCGCCCGCCCGGCTTCACAAGCTCGCTGAGGCCAAGAAACATCTCGCCGATCCGCGTATCGAGGCCGATCGTCTTGCAGGCCGACAGCGCCGCCGCAGTCTGCATCAGGGTCTCGCCGGTGCCGCCGGACTTGGAAATTGCCACGAAACGGGACGTCGCAAGCGGCAGCCGCGCCAGCAGCAAGCCGAAGCTCAGCGGATCGAGATTGTCCATGAAGTGAATGCGCGGCCCGACCCGCAGCGCACCCACCCCCGGCACCGCATAGCCCGCAAGCTGCGCCAGCGTCTGACCGCCGAGGCTCGAGCCGCCGGTGCCGAGAAACACGATGTCGGTGGCCCCGTCGGTGAGCCGCGCGGCCGCGGCCTGGACGGCGTCGATGTCGGCACGCTCGGCCGGCAGATGCAGGAGCCGCAGACCGCCATCGGCATGGCGAGCCCGCACGCTATCGAGCGCAGTGTCGCTGCGGACCAGCGCTGCATCGAGGGCGGCGTCGGAAATGCCGTGCGGACCGATCGCGGCCGCACGGGCGAGGTCGATGGACTGGGCGATCATGGACATGCTTTAGCGGATGCGCTGCGCAAGGCCAATGGCGACGGCAAGGCCGAAGCGCGCGCGAAACCCGCCCGCGGCGCTGCGGTGGCAATGGCGGGGCTTGCGCCGCCGCCGCCCGCTCAGCCGCCCTGCTTTGCGTTCGCGCCCTGCTGGGTGCGGCCGACCACAGTGAACATGACCCCGCCATTGAGCAGGCGGCCGGCGACGCGCTTGACGTCGTCGAGGGTCACGGCGTCGATCAGGCCGTTGCGGCGCTCCCAGTAGTCGATGCCGAGTTCGTCGACCTGAAGCTGGACCAGCTGACCCGCGATCTTCGTCGAGGTATCGAAGTTCAGGGCGTAGGAGCCCTTGAGATAGGACTTCGACTTTTCCAGCTCCTCGGCGGTCGGCCCCTCGTCCGCAAGCCGCTTGATCTCCTGCTCGATCAGCACGACGGTCTCGTCGGCCTTGTCGGCGCGCGTCTGCGTACCGCCCATGAAGAGGGCCGAGGCATGCAGCGGCAAGAGATAGGAATAGACCGAATAGGCCAGCCCGCGCTTCTCACGCACTTCGCTATAGAGCCGCGAGGTGAAGGAGCCGCCCCCCAGAATGTGATTGACAATG
>NZ_JBKBVB010000155.1:0-9020 GCF_046289595.1 Pseudorhodoplanes sp. | reverse complement strand
ACGCCTGCGACCTGCATTACCTGTTCGCGCCGCTCAAACATGCGCGGCTCGATTACATGGTGCAAAAGGCGGTGGAGCTCGGCGCCTCGCGGCTTCAGCCGGTGACCACGCGCCACACCCAGGCGGCGCGGGTCAATGTCGAGCGCATGCAGGCCAATGCGATCGAGGCCGCCGAGCAATGCGGCATTCTGACCGTCGCCGAGACCGCCGACGCGATCCCGCTTCCGAAGGCCCTCGATGCGCTCGGCGAACGCAGCCTGATCTTCTGCGACGAGGATGCCGAGACGCGCGATCCGGTCGCCGCGCTCTCGCATCTCACGCGGGGAGCGCCGCTCGCCGTGCTGATCGGCCCCGAGGGCGGCTTCGCCGAGGAGGAGCGCGCCTTGCTGCTCGCCAAGCCCAATGTGGTGCGGCTTGCGCTCGGGCCGCGCATTCTGCGCGCCGACACCGCGGCCATTGCAGCGCTCACGCTGGTTCAGGCGGTCATTGGCGATTGGCGCTAGGTTGAAGCGAGCTTGGCCGCGCAATCACGCCGGCGTCGGATCGCGGCGCTCGAAGAAGGCGATGCTCTCGAGCGAAAACACCTGCACGCCATGCTGGTTGATGCCGCCGCCCAGCACGGTGACGACGCCGCGCGCGGGCATCGACTTTGACACCCGCATCTCCAGCACCTCGTAGGAATAGGTCACCGTGTCGCCGGCGAAAACCGGTTTGTACCAGCGCAGATTGCGAAAGCCGGGGGAGGGTCCGACCTCGGGAATACGCTCCCCGCGCTGGCGCAGCAGCTCGGCCTCGCGCTTGTTGTGGTCCACCACCTTGCGCATCCAGATCGACGCGGTATGCCAGCCGGATGCGACCAGTCCCCCGAAATGCGACCGTGCACCCTCGGCTTCGTCAAGATGAAAGGCTTGGGGGTCGAATTGCCGCGCGAACACCTTGATGTCGTCTGCGGTAAACAGATGCGAGCCAAGATCGAGCCGGTCGCCCACCCGCAGATCGTCGTAGAAGCGCATCATGACGAGGCCTCCGCGGGGCGGCGGCCGAACATTGCCGGCGTCACCATGGTCATGACGCATTCATTGTGCGCATTCAGCATTTCGTAGCGGATCCGCACGATGCCCATGTCCGGCCGGCTCTTCGAGGCGCGCGCTTCGAGGACGGTGAGGCGCAGGGTCAGGCGATCGCCCGGCCGGACCGGGCGCTGCCAGCGCACCTCCTCCACCGTGCCGGCGCCCATCGAGGCCGAATCCAACATGAAACCGTCGCAGATCATGCGCATCATGATCCCGCAGCTATGCCAGCCCGACGCACCAAGACCGCCAAGCATCGATTTCTGCGCCGCCACTTCGTCGAGGTGCATCGGCTGCGGATCGTATTGCGCGGCAAAGGCGATGATTTCCTCGCGTGTGACGAGGCGCGGGCCGTACTCGGCCGTGTAACCGGGCTGGAAGTCTTCGAAATAGAATTTGGCCAAGGCCGTGCACACCCTTTCAGCAGATGCAATTGGGTAGCGGCCGCCACAACCTGCGTCAATCGCTACCCGGTTCCGTCGGTTGACCGGCCCGCATGGCTGGGTCAAGTCTGTCGCGCGGCGCCGGTCCAAAACGCTGAGAGCGGGCAATGATCGATCTATCCGAATTGCTGCAATGGGACCGCTTCATCACCCCATCCATCATCCGGGTGTTTTATTGGCTGTGTCTGGCGCTGACGGTGCTGGTCGGCCTGTCGCTGATTCTGACGGCGCTCGGCATGATGGCGATCAACATCCTTGCCGGCAGTCTGATGTTGTTTGCCTCGATGATTTTCATCCTCGCCGGCGTGATGTTCGTGCGCATCGCCTGCGAATTGGTGATGGTGGTGTTCCGGATCAACGAGCATCTCGGCGCGATCCGCGACCGCGGCGTGGAAATCGGTGTCCCCGCGCCGCCGCTGCGCGCGCGCTCGAGAAGCTAGTTCAGGTTGCAAACCGGAAATGCATCACGTCGCCGTCGGCGACGACATACTCCTTGCCTTCCAGCCTGAGTTTGCCGGCGTCGCGCGCGCCGGCTTCGCCGCCCAGTGCGACAAAATCGTCGTAGGCGATGGTCTCGGCGCGAATGAAGCCGCGCTCGAAATCGGTATGGATCACGCCGGCCGCCTGCGGCGCCTTGGTGCCGCGGGTGATGGTCCAGGCGCGCGCTTCCTTGGGGCCGACGGTGAAATAGGTGACGAGATCGAGCAGCGCATAGCCGGCGCGGATCAGCCGGTCGAGACCGGCTTCTTTCAGGCCGACGGCGTCAAGATATTCGGCGCGTTCTTCTTTCGAAAGCACCGCAATCTCGGATTCGATCTTCGCCGAAATCACGACGGCGACCGCGCCTTCTTCCCTGGCGCGCGCCTCGACTTTCGCCGAATAGTCATTGCCGGTCGCGGCGGCGCCTTCCTCGACATTGCAGACATAGAGCACGGGCTTTGCCGTGAGCAGGCCGAGCATGGCGAAGGTCTTTTCCTCCTCCGGCTTGCGCTCGATCATGCGGGCCGGCTTGCCCTCACGCAGCAGCGCGAGCGAGCGCTGCACCAGATCGAGCGTTTCCTTCGCCTCGCGGTCGTTGCCGCGCGCCTTCTTTTCCAGCGCATCGACGCGGCGCTCCAGCGAGTCGAGATCGGCGAGCATCAGCTCGGTCTCGATGGTCTCGATATCGGCGACCGGATCGATCTTGCCTTCGACATGGGTGATGTCCGTATCCTCAAAGCAGCGCACGACATGGGCGATGGCATCGACTTCGCGGATATTGGCAAGGAACTGGTTGCCGAGGCCCTCGCCTTTCGAGGCGCCGCGCACGAGGCCGGCAATATCGACGAAGGTCAGCCGCGTCGGGACGATCTTCTCGGATTTGCCGAGCAGGGCGAGCTTGTCGAGCCGGGGATCGGGCACGGCAACCTCGCCGACATTCGGCTCGATGGTACAGAACGGATAATTCGCCGCTTGCGCCGCAGCGGTTTCGGTCAGCGCGTTGAAGAGCGTCGACTTGCCGACATTCGGCAATCCGACGATGCCGCATTTGAAGCCCATGGAAACTTTCTTTCTAGCCGAGGAAGGGATTTACGACCGTCAGCGAACCGATCTGTCTGTGATGTTGCAGGTCTTCGCTGAAAAACACGGTGCATCCCGCAAGTGTTGCCGAGCCGAGCAACACGCAATCCCACCAGGAGAAGAGATGTTTGTCCTGAATGTCCCAGGCCAGCAGCGTGACGGAGAGGTCATAGGGTGCTGTGCAGAAGGCGGCGTAATTTTCGACATAGGCTCTTGCGATTGGGTTGGTCGCGATGCGGCGTTCAGATCGTGTCAATGCTCGATAGCACTCATTCAGGCTTTGCGGGCTTAGAACGAGCGCGCCGGAACTTGCGAGGCGTCTCAGCAAGTCCTGAGCTACCTGCTGCTTTCCCGCCGCCGCCGGATCGGCGCTGTAGACCAGAATGTTGGTATCCACGAAGCAGCTTATCGTCGCGTTCGGCATAGAGTTCGTCCCGGCCTTTCCAGTCCTCGCTGACGCCGGGCAGTCCGGGTCCGCGCCACAATGCTTCAAGGGCTTTGAGCGCCTCTTCGCGACTGGGGACAGCAGGGCGGCGGCCGCACCGCTCGGCAAGCAGGTCGGCGATATAGCGCGACAGGCTCTTGTTCTCGCGCGCGGCGGCGACGCGGGCGCGGGTCGCGAGCTCCTCGGGCAGGGTGACAGTCACGTTTTTCATGACACGAATATCGTGTTTCCGTGTTTTCGTGTCAACGAAGATCCCGTCCGCGGAAATCAGGGTTTCGGCCCGTTCGGCTTGTCAAATCCCTTCGCCGCCAGCGCCAGATGCACCTTGTTCTGCAGGCTCGCATCCTCGCCGCGCACAAGCAGGGGCGCGTGCTCGGCCATGGCATCGATCAGGGTCTCGACCCAGCCATTGCGCTCGTCCTTGGCGAAGTCCGACAGCACATAGCTGTGCACAATGTTCTTGTTGCCGGGATGTCCAATGCCGATCCGCACCCGCTTGTAGTCGTTGCCGAGGTGGGCTGAGATCGAACGCAGGCCGTTGTGGCCCGCGACGCCACCGCCAACTTTGATCCGCACCTTGCCGGGCGCGAGGTCGAGTTCGTCATGCACGACCGCGATGTCGGGCAGGCCGATCTTGTAGAAATTGGCCGCTTCTGCGACGGCGCGGCCGGATTCGTTCATGAAGGTGCCGGGCAGCAGCAGCAGCGTTTTCTTGCCGCCGAGATTGCCTTCGGTGGCGACGCCCTGAAAGCGTCGGCGCCACGGCGCAAAGCCGTGGCGCTTCGCGATGGCGTCGACCACCATGAAACCGATATTGTGCCGGTTGCCCGCATAGCGGGCGCCGGGATTGCCGAGCCCGACCACGAGGTACATGGAGATGATGGCGGGGCAGGGCGCCCCGCCGCCTGTGTGAGGCCGAGTTTACTTCTTCTCGGCCGGCTTCTTTTCGGCTGCGGCCGCAGCCGGCGCTGCACCGGCAGCCGGCGCTGCGGCGGCGGCAGGAGCTTCGGACGCTTCGGCAGCCTGACGCTGCTCTTCCGCATAGCCCGACGGCGGCACGATGGTGACCAGCGTCATATCCTCGCGCCCGATCGGCTTGACGCCTTCCGGCAGCTTCACGTCGCTCAGATGCTTGGAATTGTTGATTTCCATGCCGGCGAGATCGACCTCGATGGACTGCGGGATGCGCTCCGGCGGGCAGCGCAGCGGCAGCGAGTGGGTCACAATATTGACCGCGCCGCCACGCTTCACGCCCGGCGATTGCTCGGAATTGATTACGTGAACCGGGACGTTGACGCGGACCAGCGCGCCTTCTGCGAGCCGCATGAAATCGACATGGATCGGGAAATCCTTCACCGGGTCGAGCTGATAGTCGCGCGGGATCACGCGATGCTTTTTGCCGTCGAGATCGATGTCATAGAGCGTGGTCAGGAAGTGACCGGCATAGATTTTGGTGCGAATGTCGACGTGGTCGACGGCGATCGCGAGCGGGGCTTCGTTGGCTCCGTAGATCACGGCGGGCGTCTTGCCCTCGCGACGCACTGCCCGGGCGGCCCCCTTGCCGGCCTTCGGGCGCAACGTCGCCTTGATTTCCTTCACGGCGGTCATGCGCTTGGTCCTGTCGGTTTGATGTCAGATTGTGATGTCAGATTGTCATGAAACGGCCGTGGCGAGCCTCCAGGGGTGCGGGGGCCACGGACGCGCGGGCTTATACCGGCGCGCCGCCGGAATGGCAAGAAAACAGGGGTTAACGGATAAAATCAGCCGTCCAGCCGCATATCGCCGATATCGGGCTGGCCATCCTTGCTGGCTGGCGGGGTGATCCCCGCCTTGGCCTCGAGCGCGGCAATCCGGGCCTTCAGTGCCTCGTTTTCCTCGCGCGCCAGCCGTGCCATATCCTTGACCGCCTCGAATTCCTCGCGCTTGACGAGATCCAGGTCGTTCAGCCAGCGCTCGGCCTGGGTCTTGAACAGCGTGTCGAATTCCCGCCGCACGCCCTGGGCGACGCCGGCGGCATCGTTCATCAGCCGCGCAATCTCGTCAAAGAACCGGCCCGAGGTCTGGGTCATGCTGCGCTCCTTCCGATTACGCTTTCCTGTGATATGGCGTAGCCGTCCCGGCCCTTCAAGCGCTCGGGCCTAAACGACCGGACGAACGACATGCCGCTGGCGGCGCTGCCTTTTCCCGATATCGACCCGGTGCTCGTCAGCATCGGCCCTCTGGCGATCCGCTGGTACGCGCTGGCCTATATCTTCGGCATCCTGATCGGATGGTTCTACGCACGCCGGCTGATCGGCAACGACGCCCTCTGGCGCGGCAAGGCGCCACTCACCACCGCCGATTACGACGATTTCATCGTCTGGGTGACGCTCGGCATTATCCTCGGCGGCCGGCTCGGCTATGTCCTGTTCTATAATCCGGCGCATTTTGCCGCCCATCCGCTCGAAATCCTCCAGCTCTGGGGCGGCGGCATGTCGTTTCACGGCGGCTTTGCCGGCTGTGTGCTGGCGGTGCTCTTGTTCGCGCGCAGCCGCAAAATCCCCGTGCTGTCGCTTGGCGATCTCACCTGCGCGGTGGCGCCAATCGGTCTGTTTCTCGGCAGGATCGCCAATTTCATCAACGGCGAATTGTGGGGCCGCCCGACCGACGTGCCGTGGGCCTTTGTGTTTCCGGCTGCGGGCCCGCTGCCACGCCATCCAAGCCAGCTCTATGAGGCGGCGCTCGAGGGGCTCTTGCTGTTCATCGTGCTCGCTGTCGCGGTGCGCATGGGTGCGCTACGCCGTCCGGGTCTGGTGATCGGCCTGTTCGCCTGCGGCTATGCGCTCGCGCGCTCGTTCTGCGAATTGTTCCGCGAGCCGGATCCGCAGCTCGGCTTCCTGTGGGGCGGGATGACCATGGGCATGCTCTTGTCCATCCCGCTGTTCGTCGCCGGATTGGCTTTTGTCTGGCACGCGCTGCGGCGTGCTGCGAGCGGGAGCCAGACTGCATGAGCGACCCGTCGCCACTGGAAAAGGAAATCCGCCGTCTGATCGCAGTGGGCGGCCCGATGCCGATCGCCCGCTACATGTCGCTGTGCCTGACGCATCCGCAGCACGGCTACTACGTCACGCGCGATCCGTTCGGCGCGGGCGGCGATTTCACAACAGCTCCGGAAGTCAGCCAGATTTTCGGCGAGCTGCTCGGCCTGTGGGCGCTGTCGGTCTGGCGCATGATGGGGGAGCCGGATGCCGTCAACCTGATCGAACTCGGCCCCGGCCGCGGCACCATGATGCGCGACGCGCTGCGGGCGGCGAAGGTATTGCCGAAATTCCGTCAGGCCCTGTCGGTGCATCTGGTGGAGATCAGCCCGGCGCTGGAGTCGCTCCAGCGTCACAATCTTGGGGACGCCGATGTTCCGCTGACCTGGCATCGCCATCTCATCGAGGTGCCGGAAGGGCCGGCCATCATTCTGGCCAATGAATATCTCGACGCGCTGCCGGTGCATCAGGTGGTCAAACAGGCCGATGGCTGGCACGAGCGGGTGATCGGGCTCAACGCCAACGGCGATTTCGCGCTCGGGCTCGCGCCCGACGCGCTGCCGCAATTCGACCGCTTCATGCCGCGGAAGATCAAGGAGGCCCCGGTCGGCGCGATCTTCGAATGGCGCAACGACATTCATGCCTTCGACATCGCGCGCCAGGTGCGGGGCGGCGGCGCCGCACTGCTGATCGACTATGGCCATGTCGAAAGCGATGTCGGCGAAACCCTGCAATCGGTCAACGAACACGCCTTCGCCGATCCACTGTCGGCGCCCGGCATGGCCGACCTCACCGCGCATGTCGATTTCCAGATTTTCGGCCAGGCGGCGGCGAGCATGGGCGCTGTGGTGCAGGGCCCGGTGACGCAGGCGAAATTCCTGCGCGAACTTGGCATCGATGCCCGTGCCGAAGCATTGCGCCGCGGTGCGACCCCCGAACAGGCTGCCAACATCACTGCCGCGGTGACGCGGCTCACCGAAGGCGGGCGTACCGGTATGGGGGAAATGTTCAAGGTCATCGCGATCTGCGACCCGAAACTCGGTGCACTTCCGGGATTTGTGCCGGCATGAAACTCCACGCGCAATCGCTCGCCGTGCTGGACCGCATCCGCCATGCCTTCTTCACCCGCGAAGGCGGCATGTCCGGCGGCATTTATGCAAGTCTCAACAGCGGCATCGGCTCGAACGATGACGCCGCGCATGTTGCCGAGAACCGGGCGCGTATGGCGCATGCGCTTGGCGTCGATGCAGCAAGGCTGATCACGGCGTTTCAGATTCACTCGCCGCATGTCGTGGTGGCCGAGCAGCCCTGGAATGTCGAGACGCGTCCGTGCGCCGATGCGATCGTGACGAAAACACCGGAACTTGCGATCGGCGTGTCGACGGCCGATTGCGGACCGCTGCTGTTTGCCGATCCCAAGGCGCGGGTGATCGGGGCTGCGCATGCAGGCTGGCGCGGCGCATTTTCCGGGGTGATCGAGGCCACCATCGCCGCCATGGAGGCGCTCGGGGCAGAGCGCGGGCGAATGACCGTCGCACTCGGTCCGACGATCCGCCGCGAGAATTACGAGGTCAGCCTAAGCTTTGTCGACGAATTTTTGCGTGCCGACGAAACGCATGCGCGGTT
Source organism: Pseudorhodoplanes sp. (assembly GCF_046289595.1). Classification (GTDB taxonomy): domain Bacteria; phylum Pseudomonadota; class Alphaproteobacteria; order Rhizobiales; family Xanthobacteraceae; genus Pseudorhodoplanes. The sequence goes on along the minus strand of NZ_JBKBVB010000155.1, from coordinate 859 downwards.
TTTTGGACCCGCCGCGCGTGAGGGTCACGCCATGTTCGATCTGCCCGGCTTCATTGCTGCGCGTCTCGAACGCCATGGCGTCGGCCAGTTCGAAGATCTGGGCCTTTGCACCTATGCGGATCCCGGCCGCTTCTACAGCTACCGCCGCTCGGTCCACCGGCAGGAACCGGATTATGGGCGGCATGTGAGCGCCATCGTCCTCGCTGGACAGGCCTGAGCGTCGCTGGACCGGGCGCCCAATTCCCGCTACGAATTTGCCTGTCGGCTGAAGCGGACCGCAAGAGTCCCATCGCTGCCGGAGGCGTCATGATTTCCTTAGCGGCACGGCTCGTCTGCGCCGGTGCGCTCGCATTGGCGGCTGCTGCCTGCACCACGACCGGCGGCGCGCCCGCGGCCGGCCAGCGCGCCACCGTCGCCTTCGATCGTGTGGACGGACTGCCGCCGGCCGTGTTCGATCGCTATGTCCGCAAGCTCAGCCACGAGGCCGAGACCCAGAATGTGCCGGTGGTCACGCGCGAGGGTTTCGCGCCCTATCGCATCAAAGGCTATGTCTCGCTTTGGACCCGCCAGCGCCAGGCGACGCTGTCCTGGGTCTGGGAAATCTACGATTCACAGGGCCAGCGCGTGGTGCGGCTCGCCGGCGACGAAAAGGCAGGCCGGACCGGCCGCGGCGACGCCTGGCAGGCCGTGAGCGACGAGGTCCTGGCGCGCGCCGCTCAGGATGGCATGACCCAGCTTTCGGCCTATTTCCGCGCTCCGGACGCGCCAGCTCCCGCGGTTGCGACCGCTCCGTCCTTGCCCGCAGAACCAAGTTTGGCGGAGGGAGGGGGGAGAGGGGGGGTCGGCGAACAAACACAAC
>NZ_JBKBVB010000154.1:0-9080 GCF_046289595.1 Pseudorhodoplanes sp. | reverse complement strand
AGGGCGCGCAAGCACTTCGCAAGAATGGCAAAAACGGCAAGAATGGCAAGCCAAAGTCCGCGCTGCCTGCGCCGTCGAAAAAGCCCTTCGGCCAGGCCGGCAAGGCGCTCGACGGCGTGCGTATCCTCGATTTCACGCATGTGCAGTCTGGCCCAACCTGCACCCAGCTCCTCGCCTGGTTCGGCGCGGACGTGATCAAGGTCGAGCGACCGGGTGTCGGCGACATCACCCGCGGCCAGCTGGTCGACATCAAGGGTGCGGACTCGCTCTACTTCACCATGCTCAATCACAACAAGCGCTCGATCACGATCGATTCGAAGCATCCGCAGGGCAAGCGCGTGCTCAATGAGTTGATCAAGAAATGCGACGTGCTGGTCGAGAATTTCGCGCCGGGCGCGCTCGATCGCATGGGGCTGACCTGGGATCACATCCACAAGCTCAACCCGCGCATGATCGTGGCTTCGGTCAAGGGCTTCGGCCCCGGTCCCTACGAGGATTGCAAGGTCTACGAGAATGTCGCGCAATGCACCGGCGGCGCGGCCTCGACCACCGGCTTCCGCGACGGCGTGCCACTGGTTACCGGCGCGCAGATCGGCGATAGCGGCACCGGCCTGCATCTGGCGCTCGGTATCGTCGCCGCGCTCTATCAGCGCAATCGAACCGGCCGCGGCCAGCGCGTGCTGGCTGCCATGCAGGACGGCGTGCTCAACCTGTGCCGCGTCAAGCTGCGCGACCAGCAGCGTCTCGCCCATGGTCCGCTGACGGAATACAGCCAGTATGGCGAGGGCATTCCGTTCGGCGATACCGTACCGCGAGCCGGCAACGATTCCGGAGGCGGTCAGCCCGGGCGCATTCTCAAGTGCAAGGGCTGGGAGCAGGATCCGAACGCCTACATCTATTTTATTACGCAGGCGCCGGTCTGGGGCGCGATCTGCGATGTGATCGGCGAGCCGACCTGGAAGACCGATCCGGAATACGCAACGCCAAAGGCGCGGCTGCCAAAGCTCAATCAGATTTTCGAGCGCATCGAAGCCTGGACCATGACCAAGACCAAGTTCGAGGCCATGGAAATTCTGAACGAGTACGACATCCCCTGCGGTCCGATTCTCTCGATGAAGGAGATCGCCGAGGATGAGTCGCTGCGCAAGACCGGTACCGTGGTCGAGGTCGATCATCCGGTGCGCGGCAAGTATCTGACCGTCGGCAATCCGATCAAGATGTCGGACTCGATCTCTGAGGTGAAGCGTTCGCCGCTTCTTGGCGAGCATACGGATGAAGTTCTCACCAAGGTTCTGGGCTTCGACAAGAAGACCGTCGCCGAGATCAAGGCATCGGGAGCGCTTTCGGCGCCGGAAAAGGAAGGCAAGGCTGCGGCGTGATTATTGTCGTCCCCGCGAAGGCGGGGACCCATACGCTGTGCTCTCTCGATAGCGCTGGGGTTATGGGCCCCGCTTTCGCGGGGGGGCGACTGGACATAATTCGGGGGAGGTGCGTTCGATGCGTATCGTGGTTCACGGCCAGCAGGCCTTCGGCAAGGCCGTGCTTGAAGCCCTGCTCAAGCGCGGCGAGAATGTGATCGGCGTTTATGTCGCGCCGGAAAAGCCCGGCGGCAAAGCCGACCCGCTGAAAGAAGCTGCGCTCGCGGCAAACCTCCCGGTCTATCAGCCGTCCTCGTACAAGGATCCGGCGGTGTGGGAACAATTCAAGGCGCTGAAGCCCGACCTGCAGGTGATGGCCTTCGTCACGCTGTTCGTGCCGGAGGAGTTTCTGAACATTCCGACCCACGGCTCGATCCAGTATCACCCCTCGCTGCTGCCGCTCTATCGCGGCGCCTCCGCCATCAACTGGCCGATCATCAAGGGCGAGAACGAAACCGGGCTGTCGATCTTCTGGCCGGATAACGGACTCGATACCGGCGATATCCTGCTTCAGAAGAAGACTCCGATCTCCGACAAGGACACGCTCGGCACCGTTTATTTCGATCGTCTGTTCCCGATGGGCGTCGATGCGATGCTTGAATCGGTCGATCTGGTGAAGGCCGGCAAGGCGCCGCGCATCAAGCAAGATCACTCCAAGGCGACTTACGAAGGCATCTGCGGACCGGGCAATGCGCACATCGATTTCGGCAAGCCGTGGGAGCATATCGACCGGCTGATCCGGGGGTGCAATCCCTCGCCGGGTGCGTGGGCCACGATCAACGGCGCCAAGCTGAAAATCTTCGATGCTACGCCGTTGCCCGCCCGCGATCCCAAGGGGATCGGCGGAAAGATCGGCGAAGTCGTGGCGGTCGATGCCGACAGCGTCACCGTCGCCTGCGCCGACGGACGCATCAAGATCACGCGCGTGCAGGCCGATGGGCCAAAAGTTGGCGCGGGAGAATGGGCCGCAGCCGCAAAGATCGAAAAGGGCGCACGCTTCACATGATGCAAGTTTCGTCACCGCTTCGTCGCGGCCGGCCTTGACCTGGCGATCGCGATAGGGGAGGCACATGCCGCCTTGAAACGGATGCGCGGGTTTCGCTCTCGCATGACGAAAGACAAAGACTGAAAGACCGGAAATCCAGCCACCTGTTTTGCTTTTGATGGAATCGAAACACCATGCCCGCCTCCCAGCATCAGAAACCGCTGTCCGATATTGAAATCGCCCAGGCCGCCAAGATGCGGCCGATCGTCGATGTCGCCAAGGAACGGCTTGGCATCGACGCGAAGAACCTCGAACCTTACGGCCATTACAAGGCCAAGGTGTCGATGGATTACATCAAATCGCTCGCGAACAAGCCAAACGGCAAGCTGATCCTCGTCACCGCAATCAACCCGACCCCGGCCGGTGAGGGCAAGACCACGACCACGGTCGGCCTCACCGATGCGCTGAACTTCATCGGCAAAAAGGCGATGTGCGCCTTGCGCGAACCTTCGCTCGGCCCGTGCTTCGGCGTGAAGGGCGGTGCAGCGGGCGGCGGCTATGCCCAGGTGGTGCCGATGGAGGACATCAATCTGCACTTCACCGGCGACTTCCACGCCATCACTTCGGCGCACAATCTGCTGTCGGCGCTGATCGACAACCACATCTACTGGGGCAATGCCCTGGGCATCGACTCGCGCCGCGTCGCGTGGCGCCGCGTCCTCGACATGAACGACCGCGCGCTGCGCGAAATCGTCTGCTCACTCGGGGGTGTCGCCAACGGCTATCCGCGCGAAGCCGGCTTCGACATTACGGTGGCGTCGGAAGTGATGGCGATCTTCTGTCTTGCCAAGGACCTCAACGATCTCAAGGCCCGTCTCGGCAACATCATCGTGGGCTATACCCGCGACCGCAAGCCGATCCGCGCCAAGGAGCTGAAGGCGGACGGCGCGATGACCGCGCTGCTGAAGGACGCAATCGCGCCGAACCTGGTGCAGACGCTGGAAGGCACGCCGGCCTTCATCCATGGCGGCCCGTTCGCCAACATCGCGCATGGCTGCAACTCGGTGTCGGCGACCACCGCAGCGCTGAAGCTGGCCGATTATGTCGTGACCGAGGCGGGCTTCGGCGCCGACCTCGGCGCCGAGAAGTTCCTCGACATCAAGTGCCGCAAGGCCGGGTTGAAGCCGGATTGCGTGGTCATCGTCGCCACCATCCGCGCGCTAAAAATGCATGGCGGCGTGAAGAAAGAGGATCTCAAGAAGGAAGACCTCAAGGCGCTGGAAGCCGGCATGGCGAACCTGCAGCGGCACATCGAGAATCTCAAGAAGTTCGGTCTGCCCGCGGTGGTCTCGATCAACCGCTTCTCGGCCGATACCGAGGCCGAAATCAACCTCGTCAAGGAGAAGTGCAAGGCGCTCGGCGTCGAAGCCATCATGGCCGATCACTGGGCCATGGGCGGCGAGGGCGCAGCCGACGTTGCCAAGGCGGTGGTCAAGATCATCGACGAAGGCAAGGCCAATCTGAAGCTGCTCTATCCCGACGAGATGCCGCTGTTCGAGAAGATCCGCACCATCTGCAAGGAAATCTACCGCGCCGATGACGCGACTGCTGACAAGTCGGTCAAGGATCAGCTCAAGCAATGGGAAGAGATGGGCTTCGGCCATCTTCCGGTCTGCATCGCCAAGACGCAGTATTCGTTCTCGACCAATCCCGACGCCAAGGGGGCGCCCACCGGTTTCAACATTCCGGTCCGCGAAGTGCGGCTCTCGGCCGGCGCCGAATTCGTGGTTGCGGTTTGCGGTGAGATCATGACGATGCCGGGCCTGCCCAAGGTACCGTCTGCGGACTCGATCGACGTCAATGCGGAAGGCCGCATCGTCGGTCTGTTCTGAAATCAGCGCATAATCACGCATGCAAAAGACCCTCTCCGCGTCGGCGGGGAGGGTTTTTATTGGCGGTGTATTCTTCGCGACCCATTAGCGCCCAAGGTTAGCATGACCGCGACGCGCGATAAAAATTGGGTCTGCGCTTTCGCGGGGGCAGCCGTTTCGATAGGATCGCGGCCCCAAACGAGGACCATTCCATGCTCAAGTTCTACTACAGCGGCGCACCCAATCCGGTGAAGGTTGCGCTGTTTCTTGAAGAGGCCGGGATTCCCTATGAAGCCATTCCGGTCGATACCCGCAAGGGCGAACAGCACAGCCCGGACTATCTGAAAATCAATCCGAATGCGAAGGTGCCGGCGATCGTTGATGGCGACGTGACCGTGTTCGATTCGAACGCGATCCTGCTCTATCTTGCCGACAAGACCGGCAAGTTTCTACCGCCGCAATCGGACAAGAATCGTGGCGAGTTGCTGTCGTGGCTGATGTTCGTTGCCACCGGCTTGGGTCCGTTCTCCGGGCAGTCGGTGCATTTCCGCCATTATGCGCCCAAGGACGGTTCGGATTATGCGGTGAACCGCTACGTCTACGAAGCGCAGCGCCATTACGGTGTGGTCGACGCGCGGCTCGCCACCCGTAAATACATGGTCGCTGAAACCTATACGATCGTCGACATGGCGCTGTGGGGCTGGGCGCGCATGGCTCCGTTCGTGGCCGGTGACGACATGTGGACGAAATTCCCGAATCTGAAGCGTCTGGTCGATGAGATCAGCGCGCGGCCGGCGGCAAAGATCGCAAATGCGCTCAAGGACCGTCACGCCTTCAAGACCGAGATGGACGACGAAGCGCGGAAGGCCATGTTCCGGCACATGGACGTGAAGGTGGTGTAGGCGACCCATGGCGTGATGCGCACGCGCGTCACGCCTCGCCCATCTCCTTCGCCGCACGCCTGGCTTCCGCCACCAGCGCCGCTGTCAGCGGCGTCATCGGTTCGCGCGCCGGTGCCACAAGACCGATCGTGTGGACCGCCTCAGGCTCGACGATCGGGATCGCGCGGATCGTGTCGGTCAGTCCGAGCGTCTCGGCGAGCTTCGAGGGCATCACCGTTGCCCAGCGGCCGGTGCGCACATGGGCAAACAGCACAACCACAGAATTCGACTCCAGAGTCGGCTGCGGATCGCCGCCGGCCGAGCGCAGCAATCCGTCGATGATGCGGCGGTTCTGCATGTCCGGCGTCAGAAGACAGAGCGGAACCTGCGCGACCTCGGCCCAGGTGACGCGCTGCCGGTTGCCGAGCGGTGCATCGGGCGCCGTCAGCAACTGATAGCGCTCCTGATAGAGCGGGACGGTGTTCACCCGGCCGAGCGGCTCGTTGTCCAGATAGGTGATGCCGGCGTCGATCTCGAGATTTTCCAGATGCGTCAGAATCTGGATCGAGGTCTGCGACAGGATGGTGAACCGCACATCGGGATGGCGTGCGCGAAACGGTGTTGTGATGGCGGCGACCATCGCGAGTGCCGTTGGGATCGCGGCAATCTTCAGCCGGCCGGTCAGGCCCTTCTTCAGTGCGGTGATCTCCTGCCGCATCGCGCGGCTGTCGCCAACAATGCGGCGTGCCCAGTCGAGAGTGCGCTGGCCCTCCGGGGTCAGCCCGATAAAGCGCGAGCCGCGGCGCACCAGCATCACGCCCAGCTGCTCTTCGAGCTGCTTGATGCCGGCGGACAGCGTCGGCTGCGTCACACCGCAGACGTCCGCGGCGCGGCCGAAATGCTCCTCGCGCGCGAGCGCCATCAGGTATTCAAGCTTGTCCAGCATGGTTGTAAAACTACCGCATTTTCAGGGGCTTGGAAAGAACGATAGAAAAATCCTATCGACGCATCGGTAGTTGGGGATTGTTCTAAGGAGGCCGCTTCGCGAAGGTGCGGTATGAGCACCGCAGACACACTAACCCGTTCCAGGCCCTTAAGTTTTGACGGTTCCGGTGGGCGAGGCCGCAGGGCCCGCCAGACCCCGAAGGGCCGTCAGGTCGATCCCGAGGCGCTGGCCGAAATCCAGGCGCTGCTGACAGACCGGCCGCGCCGCCGCGACCTCCTGATCGAGCATCTGCATCTCATTCAGGACAAGTATGGTCACCTCTCGGCCGCGCATCTCGCTGCGCTCGCGCACGAGATGAAGATGGCGCTGGCCGAAGTGTACGAGGTCGCGACCTTCTATGCGCATTTCGATGTGGTGAAGGAGGGTGAGACACCGCCGCCGGCCATCACCGTCCGGGTCTGCGACTCTTTGTCCTGCGCCATGGCGGGATCGGAGAAGCTGCTGAGCGAACTGCAAGCGAAGTATGGCAAGGATGTGCGCGTGATCCGCGCGCCCTGCATGGGCGCCTGCGACGTTGCGCCGGTTGCCGCGATCGGTCATGTGCAGACGTTCCACGCCAATGTCGCCAAGGTCGCCGAAGCGGTGGAGGCGAATGAGCATGCGCATGCGGCGACGCCCGGCAAGTCGTTCGAGATCTATCGGTCGGAAGGCGGTTACACGCTCTTGAAGTCCTGCCTCGACGGTATGCGCACGCGCGAGGAGATGATCAAGGCGGTCGACGATTCCGGTCTGCGCGGGCTCGGCGGGGCAGGCTTCCCGACCGGGCGCAAATGGACCTTCGTGCGCGCGGAGAAAGGGCCGCGCCTGATGGCGGTCAACGGCGACGAGGGTGAGCCCGGCACGTTCAAGGACCGCCATTATCTCGGTCTTGATCCGCATCGCTTCATCGAAGGCATGCTGATCGCCGCCTGGGTGGTGGAAGCCACCGATGTCTATTTCTATCTGCGCGACGAGTATCCCGAATTGCGGCTGATGCTGCTCGAGGAAATTGCCAAGGTAGAAGCTGCGGGCCTGACGCCGCACACCAAAGTGCATCTGCGTCGCGGCGCCGGCGCCTATATCTGCGGCGAAGAAAGCGCAATGATCGAATCGATCGAGGGCAAGCGCGGGCTGCCGCGTCATCGCCCGCCTTATGTCGCCCAGGTCGGCATCTTCGGCCGTCCGACTCTCGTTCAGAATGTCGAGACGCTGTATTGGGTGCGCGACATCGTGGAGAAGGGCGCGGACTGGTTTTCCTCGCATGGACGCCATGACCGCAAGGGTCTGCGCTCGTTCTCGGTGTCGGGCCGCGTCAAGATGCCGGGTGTCAAGCTCGCGCCGGCGGGCATCACCATGCGCGAGCTGATCGACGAATATTGCGGCGGCATGCAGGACGGCCATGTATTGAAGGGCTTCCTTCCCGGTGGCGCATCGGGCGGTGTTCTGCCCGCAAGCATGGCCGACATCCCGCTCGATTTCGGTACCCTTGAGAAATATGGCTCCTTCGTCGGCTCTCATGCCGTCGTCATCCTGTCCGATCAGGATGACATGAAAGCGGTCGCGCTCAACCTGATGAAGTTTTTCGAGGACGAGAGTTGCGGCCAATGCACTCCGTGCCGCGTTGGCACCGAGAAGGCGGTGAAGCTGATGGAGCAGGGGCCCTGGAACGAAGATTTGCTGAACGAGCTGTCGGCGGCGATGCGGGACGCCTCGATCTGTGGGCTCGGCCAAGCCGCGCCCAATCCGCTGCAGAGCGTCATGAAACATTTTCCAGAGGATCTGAAAAAGCCTCTGAAGGGTTGGTGAAACGATGACCCAGAACCCGAAACACATTCACGGCGAGAAGTGCGTCACCTTTATCCTCGACGGACGGCAGGTGCATGCGCATGAAGGCGAGACCATCTGGCAGGTCGCCAAGCGCGAAGGCATCGACATCCCGCATCTGTGCTACTCGCCGGAGCCCGGCTATCGCGCCGACGGCAATTGCCGCGCCTGCATGGTTGAGATCGAGGGCGAGCGCGTGCTCGCTGCAAGCTGCATCCGCAAGCCGACCGAGGGCATGAAGGTCAATGTCTCGAACCACAGGGCCGAGACCGCGCGTAAAATGATCTTCGACCTGCTCGTCTCCGACCAGCCGGAGCGCGCCACGTCGCACGATCCGGCTTCCAAGTTCTGGTCGTGGGCGGACAGGATGGGTATCGAGACCGGCCGCTTCCCCGAACGTGAGAAGAAACCGGCACCAGACCGCAGCCATGTGGCGATGGCGGTCAATCTCGATGCCTGCATCCAGTGCAATCTCTGTGTCCGCGCCTGCCGCGAAGTCCAGGTTAACGACGTGATCGGCATGGCCGGTCGCGGCCATCACGAAAAGATCGTGTTCGACTTCGACGATCCGATGGGCAATTCGACCTGCGTTGCCTGCGGCGAGTGCGTGCAGGCCTGCCCGACCGGCGCGCTGATGCCGTCGTCGCTCGTGAACGAAGAGAATGTGCGCACCGGCTATGCCGACAAGCAGGTGAATTCGGTGTGTCCCTATTGCGGCGTCGGCTGCCAGCTCACTTACCATATCAAGGACGACAAGATTCTCTACGTGACCGGCAAGGAAGGCCCTGCCAACGAGAACCGGCTCTGCGTGAAGGGCCGCTTCGGCTTCGACTATGTGCATAATCCGCAGCGCATCTTGAAGCCGATGATCCGCAAGGAGGGCGTGCCGAAAATCCCGCATGAATTCATCGACCCGATGAATCCGTGGACGCATTTCCGGGAGGCGACCTGGGAGGAGGCGCTCGACAAGGCCGCGCAAGGCTTTTTGAAGATCCGCGAGCAGCACGGGCCGAAGGGGCTCGCCGGCTTCGGCTCGGCGAAATGTTCGAACGAAGAGGCCTATCTGTTCCAGAAGCTGGTCCGCACCGGCTTCGGCACCAACAACGTCGATCACTG